>CANRQC010000037.1 GCA_947632695.1 uncultured Oscillospiraceae bacterium
AGCCTACGGCAGAGGGGTGACTCAGGCCGCCAACGCCTTTCAGCGGGCGGGGATGAAGGACATCACCGAGCAGCTGTTTCCCAATGCCCGCCATGAGATCCTCCGGGAAGCCCGGAAGGATCAGGTCTACGCCTACCTCACCGGCTGGATGGCGGAAAAGGCTGGCACGCCCAGAGAAAATTAAAAGGAAAACTTCCTGAATTAGTCCAAAATATTGGACAGTTATTGTGATAGAATACAGCCAGAAAAACAAAAGGAAAGGTTGATGGTTATGTATTCTATCCGCTATGTTCATGGGCACATTCAGGTTTACGACAGCAACGGCAACTTCCTGTTTTCGGCGGACAACGAGCGGGAGGTCAGAGAGGAGCTGGAATCGGATGCGGAATCTGCGTCTTGATCTGTGCTATGACGGAACCAGGTACGCCGGTTGGCAGCGCCTTGGAGGCGCTGCCAACACCCTTCAGGGAAAATTGGAGCAAACCCTCTCCCGGATCCTGGGGGAGGAGATCAGCGTTTCCGGCAGCGGGCGCACCGACGCCGGCGTTCACGCCTTGGGGCAGGTGGCCAATTTTCACTGCCATAGTCCAATGCCCGCCGGGGAGATCTTGGCGGGCCTTCGCCGGTATTTGCCGGAGGATATCGGCATATATTCTTGCCGGGAGGTTCCGGAGGGGTTTCACGCCCGGCTCAGCGCCAAGGCCAAAACCTACCGCTACCGGATCTGGAACAGCGACGAGCCCTGCGTCTTCCAGCGGCGGTATGTCACGGTCTTTCCGGAGCCGCTGGACGACGCCGCCATGGCCCGGGGTGCGGCCTATTTTCCTGGGGAGCATGATTTTTCCGCCTTCTGTCTGCGCAAGGGGAAAAAACGCTCCTCGGTCCGCGCCATTTCCCGCTTCACCGTGGAACGGACGGGGCATGAAGTGACCCTCACCGTCACCGGAGACGGATTTTTATACGGCATGGTCCGGATTTTGGCGGGAACGCTGATAGAGGTAGGGACCCACCGGCGGGACCCGGACAGCATCCCCGCCCTGTTCGGGGAGAAGCGATCCCTGGCCGGGCCTCTTGCCCCCGCTTGTGGGCTGTGCCTGATGGAGGTAGACTATTGAACATTCAGATTTTTGGCAAAGCCAAGTGCTTTGACACCAAGAAAGCCCAGCGCTGGTTCAAGGAGCGGCGGATCCCCTTCCAGTATGTGGATCTGGACCGCTACGGCCTATCTGGCCGGGAATTTGACAGCGTTCTGGCGGCGGTGGGCGGCATCGAGAACCTGATCGACTATGGCGGCAAGGGGGAGGAGATCACCCTTTTGCGGTACATGGACGACCGGCGGGCCAAGGAGGACAAGGTTTTTGAGAATCCTGAGCTCATGAAGACGCCCATCGTCCGAAACGGCCGCCAGGCCACCGTGGGCTTCTGCCCGGAGGTCTGGCAGCAATGGAAATAACACGAAAGCGGTTTCCCCGGAGGAAACCGCTTTTTTTGGAAAATAAGAAAGATTGTTCTTGCAAAACTCACAAAAAAGTGGTATTGTAGGAGGGCACTATGACCAAATTCCTGGAATCCGTCAATGGCTTTGTCTGGGGCGTGCCGGCGCTGGTCCTGATTTTGGGGGTGGGGCTGTATTTAAGCGCCGCCACCGGCTTCGCCCAGCTCCGGCTGTTTCCCCGGGCGGTGAAGGAGTTCTTCGCCAAGCTCCGGGGCCGGGGCGGTGAAGGCCAGGGCGTTTCCCCCTTCCAGGCCCTTTGCACCGCTCTGGCGGCAACGGTGGGAACCGGGAACCTGGCCGGCGTGGCGGGGGCCATCGCCATTGGCGGCCCCGGCGCAATCTTCTGGATGTGGCTGTGCGGGATCCTGGGCATGATGACCAAGTTCGCGGAGACGGTCCTGGCGGTCTATTACCGGGAGCGCTCCGGCGCGGAATTTGTGGGCGGTCCCATGTACATCATCCGCAACGGCATGGGGGAGAAGTGGAACGGACTTGCTCTGCTGTACTGCTTTTTTGGGGTCGTGGCAGCCTTCGGCGTGGGAAACGCCACCCAGATCAACGCGGTGATTACCAGTCTTAACGGCATCCTCACCGCCTTCGGCGGGGAGGAGACTCTCCGGGGCAATCTGGTCATGGGCGCGGTCCTGGCGCTCCTGGTGGCGGCTATGCTTCTGGGCGGCGCCAAGCGGATCGGGCAGGCGGCGGAGCTGCTGGTGCCCTTTGCCGCCCTGGGCTATCTTCTTTTGGGGGCGGGGGTGCTGATCGGACGGGCGTCCGCCATTCCCGGGGCCTTCCGAGCCATCTTCGTGGGGGCTTTTTCCCCCGCCGCCGTCACCGGCGGGGTGCTGGGCTCGGCTTACCGGGCGCTGCGGGTGGGGATTTCCCGGGGGGTGTTCACCAACGAAGCGGGGATGGGCACCGCCTCCATCGCCCATGCCGGGGCTCGGGTGTCCCATCCCGGAGAACAGGGCCTGATGGGGATCATGGAGGTGTTTCTGGACACCATCGTGATCTGCACCATGACCGCCCTGGTGATTCTGTGCAGCGGGATCCCCATTCCCTATGGGCAGGACGTGGGCGTGGAGCTGACTACCCAAGCCTTTTCCCAGTTTTACGGCTCCTGGGTCGCGGTGCCCATCGCGGCGGCGCTGTGCGCCTTTGCCTTTGCGACAGTGCTGGGCTGGGGGCTCTACGGCGCCCGGTGCGCCGAATACCTCTTTGGCCGCCCCGTGTGGAAGCCCTTTGCCCTTTTGCAGGCCGGCACGGTGATTTTAGGGGCGGTACTGAAAACCGGCACGGTCTGGCTCCTGTCCGAGACCGTCAACGGCCTTATGGCCATTCCCAATCTGATCGCCCTTGCCTGGCTCAGTCCGGTTTTGATCGGGCTGACCGGAGACTATATCAAAATTCTAAAGACGGGCCATATGCCCGCTCCCGGAGGTACTTATGCAGATTTCCATCAACGCCAACCGCTGCGAACCCTCTCCCATGCGGAAATTCCATCCACTGGCGGTAGAAGCGGAAAAACAGGGAAAGCGGATCTATCATCTGAACATCGGCCAGCCGGACCTTCCCACCCCCAGGGCGTACTATGACGCCATCCGGCGCTTTGACGAACACACGCTGGCCTACGCCGAGTCACCCGGCTCGCCCGTCCTGATCGACGCCATCCGGGGGTATTACAGGCGGCTGGGGGTGGAGCTGGAGCCGGAGGATGTGCTGGTCACCACCGGCGGCAGCGAGGCGTTGCTGCTGACCTGCCTGAGCATCCTGGACCCCTATACTGAGGTCATCATTCCCGAGCCCTACTATCCCAACTACACCACCTTCGTCCACGCCGCCGGCGGCGTGATCCGGGCCCTGCCCACCTGCCCCGAGGAGGGCTACCGCTACGCCTACCGGAGCCGGATCGAGAGCCTGATTACCAAGAACACCCGGGCCATCCTGCTGACCAACCCCGGCAATCCCACCGGCGTGGTGCTGGATGAAAAGGAGATGCGGATGATCGCCGACGTGGCGAAGAAGCACAAGCTGTTCCTGATCTGCGACGAGGTCTACCGGGAATTCTGCTACGACGAGAAATTTGGGGTCCCCACCATGGCCCGTTTCCGGGACATCGATCAGAATCTGGTGATCATCGACTCGGTCTCCAAGCGGTTTTCCGCCTGCGGGGCCCGGGTGGGCTGTGTCGTCACCCGGAACAAGGAGCTGCAGCAGGCGATTCTGAAGTTCTGCCAGTCCCGTCTGGCGGTGGCCACGGTGGACCAGATGGGGGCGGCGGCGCTGTACTCCGTGGACCCGGAATTTTTCCTCCGCTCTAAGGAGGAGTACCGCCTGCGGCGGGACCTGGTGGTGAGCCGGCTGCGGCGGATCCCCGGGGTGATGGTGGAGGAGCCTATGGGCGCCTTCTACGTCATGGCAAGCCTCCCGGTGGATGACGCGGACAAATTCCAGTACTGGCTGCTACAGTCCTTCCAGGACCAAGGGGAGACGGTGATGTTCGCCCCCGGGGCGCCCTTCTACGAGACCCCCGGCAAAGGCGTCAACGAGGTGCGCATCGCCTATGTGCGGAAGCGGGAGGAGCTGGAGCGGGCCCTGGAGCTGCTGGAAAAGGGCATCGCGGAATACCAGAAAACCGTGATGAAGGAATAAGAGATCGTCCGCCTGCCGGTTTCTCGGCGGGCGGACGGTTGTTACTATCAGAATCCGTTTTTTAAGCTGCCCCGCGGAACCGGGGCGGCTGCCAATAGACCGCCATACTCCATTTCGGTTAGCGGATTTACCGGCTTTTTGTCTCCAAACTCCGGTGGAGGATCCACACGCCCCCCAGCAAACATGCCTGGGAGCCGGTGTTGATCCCCTGCTCGATCCAGTTCACGGCGGCGGAGGTGGTGTCCTGACCGGACATGGCTCCCATGCCCATGGCCAGCAGAAAGGCCAGGACAAAAAGCGCCACAGCGGAATATTTTTTCTTCTTTCCGGCCAAAACGCCCAGCCCGGCGCACATGCTCCCCAGCCCCAGCACCATCAGGAGGATGAAGACAAAGCTGCCGCTGAATACCGGCGGCGCGGCGGCGAGCAGGAGCGCCCGTTTCCGCCCGAAAACGGCCATCAGCATCCCCGCCCCCGCCAGGGCGAAGCCGATGGACTGCACCGGCAGGAACATGGAATTGAGTACGGCGAAATCGCAGATCCCGGCGGCGTACAGGAGCTTCCAGAGGGCCTTGAGGAATCCGGCGGCAAAGATATCGATCACCCCGGCGGCAAAGAGCGTAAAGGCGGTTTTCCCCATTTTCAGGTCCCGGAGCAGCAGCACCGCCGCCGCTCCAAAGAGGGCCACGGGCAGAAAATCCACCAGCGCCATGGGAACGGTAAATTCGTACACGACTCAATCCTCCTTTCTTACTTCTGCTTATTCAGGTGGTAGATGGGCAGCAGGGGAATGAGGATGGGGGTGGAGTCGGTATAGGCCTTGTAGTCCGAGTCGTTGCCGTAGCGGGCCATCTGCCGCTTTTCCAGCCGCTGGGCCCCGTTGAACATGATGAACACGATGCACACATAGGCGATCATCGCGGTGAGCCACTGGCCCACGCCCGTCAGGGTGTCCAGGCAGGAGACGGTCAGGCCGGTCCAGAACAGGATCTCGGCAAAGTAATTGGGGCAGCGGACGATCTTGTACAGGCCCTGGGTGGCCACCTTGTCGGGGCGCTGGGCCTTCTGAGCGCTCTTCTGCTGATCCGCCACCGCCTCCAGCGCGATGGCCAGGGCGCAGATGACAATGCCTGCCCAGGTGAAGCCGGAGACGGCGCCGCCGTTGTACAGCCGGAAATAGACAGGGGAGGTCTGGGCCACATACAGCACGCCCATGAACAGCCACATGGCTACCTTCACAAAGAAGGGCAGGGCGCTCTCGTCCCCGGTGGCCTCCTTCAGAGTCTTGCGGTAGGCGGCGTTTTTCAGCTCCCGCACCAGCAGGAAGCCGGACAGACGGATGCCGTAGATCAGCAGCAGCAGGCACAGAATGTAGTGGGCCGCCTCGGCGTGGAACACCCCCACCAGGCTCATCAGCGCCAGGGTCACGCCCACCGCCGCCACGGAGAAGCCATAGCCGATGGACATGAAATAGACGTACTTTTTAAATCCGCACAGGCACGCCGCCAGGCATACCGCGAACAAAATTCCAAGATATCCCCAGCCCATGGTTTACTCCTTTCCGAAGCTCTTGTTGATATATTCCCGGAAGCTCATGTCCCCGGTGACGGTGTCGCCCACCATCTCCTCGGTGAGGGTCCACTTGGAAAATTTGAGGATGGCCTCCTTGCCGTTTTTCTTGAATTTGTTGATAAAGGCCAGCACGTCGAACAGCCAGGCCGGGGCCCGTTTGATCACCGGCTCCTTCCCGGCGGCGGCGAAGCACATCTTGGCGATCTCCTCGTAGGACCAGGTCTCCTTGCCGCCGACGTTGTAGGTCTTGTTGTCGTCCATCATGTGCGCCACGATGAAATCGGCAAAGTCCTCGGTGGAGACCACGTTGGCGTGGACCGGGGTGTTGCCCAGGAGGGTCACCTCGCCCTTTTCGATCATGGGCTTGAAAACTTTAACAATGTCGTAAAAATAGCCGGTGGGCCGGAAAATGCACCAGGTCAGGCCGCTCTTTTTCAGCTCCTCCTCAAACAGGTACTTGGCGTGGAGCATGGGCACCTTGGGTGCCTTGTCCGCCTTGAGAACGGAGACGTAGGCGAAGTGCTTCACCCCCGCCGCCTGGGCCTCCCGGAGCAGGTTCAGGTTGCCCTGATAGTCGATGTCGTAGTTGGTGACGGTGGCGGAGGTCTTGGTCAGGCCCACGGTGGTGATTACGCAGTCCGCCCCGTCGCACAGACCCTTCAGGGCCTCCGGCTTGGTCACGTCCAGCTTGCGGAAGGTGAAGTCCCCGGTCAGGCCCAGGTCCCGCTCCACCATGTCCGCCGCCACCACGGTGTGGCCCGCCTTCAGCAGCGCCTTGAATACATCGGAGCCCAGGTTGCCGTAGGCTCCCGCCAGAACAATTTTCATTTTCAGGTTCCTCCTCATCATTTTGTTAATATAAGACGCACCCGGTGTAGGTGATCGTCTTTTCTCCGTAATAATAGCTTGCGCCGCAGTCCCGGCAGACCTGGGTGACGAACAGACCGTAGCCCTCCATGGAGGACATGGCCTTCTCCGGGAACCGGCACGCTTCCGGGTAGGCGCAGCTGCCGCAGATTCGGCAGACTCCCGCTCCCAGGCACAGGGCCCCCGGCTCCTCCTGCCGTAGCTCCTCCCAAAAGGCCCGCAGCAGGGCCAGGTGCCGCTCCTCGGTCCGGCGGTAGGCCCGGGTGTCAATGGCCTTCTCCGTCCGGCCCACAGTTTGCAGCAGCAGGCCCCGGGGATAGCGGTGGAGCCGCTCCGCGCATTCCTCCAGGGTGCCGCAGGCCGGGGGACAGGTCCAGTTTTTGCCGTAGGCATGGCACCGGTCCGCCCGGCACATCTCCCGCACCGCCGGCAGGGGCGTCAGCTTTTGAGGGTCCAGGGGCGTCGCCTGGGAAAAGCCCAATTCCAAGGCCCGTTTTTGCCAATCCGTCATGACTTTGCCTCCCGAAATTCCATGGCCTTGGCAAACCGCCGGGGGAATCCGGGGAGACTCGATAGCTCCACGGGCCGGATTTGCTCCGCCAGGGTCTGGGCCAGGGCCAGCGCGGATTCATCCCGCGCCAGGCGGATGGCGCCCGCACCCGCCGCGTTGCCCACCGGGGTGATTTTCTCCAGCAGCTCCTCCGGGATCAGTCCGATCCGGCAGGCGCTGGAGGGGTTCAGGGCGCTGCCGAAGGCCCCTGCCAGGAACACCCGTTGGATTTCCTCCAATTTTACACCCATTTGTTCCGCCAGAAGCTCGATCCCGGCCCGAATGGCCCCCTTGGCAAGCTGCACCTGACGGATATCCTCCTGGGATAGAAAGATCCGCTGCGTTAGGCGCAGATCGGACGCCACCCGGCCCCGGCGGTTGATTTGACCGGCTTCCAAAAACACCGCCACGGCGTCGATGAGGCCGGAGCCGCAGAGGCCCTGGGGCTCCCCGCCGCCGATGACGTGAAAGTGAAGGCTTCCGTTTTCTGTCCAGACCCGGTCGATGGCGCCCGCGGCGCCCCGCATTCCGAAGCGGATTCCGGCCCCCTCCAGGGCAGGTCCCGCCGCCGTGGCGCAGGCCAGGAGCCCCTTCCGGCTGCCCAGCACCATTTCGCCGTTGGTGCCGATATCCAGAAGAAGGGTGAGCTCTTCCGCCTCCTGGAGATTTTCCGCCAGCACGCAGCCCAGAATGTCCGCTCCCAGAAATCCGGCGATATCCGGCACCAGGAGCAGCTCCGCTTCCGGGCAGCAGGGAAAGACCGGTCTGCAGGCCACGGTTTCTGCCTGCCGCAACAGGGGGTGAAAGGGAGGCCGGGCCAGATTCTCCACTGGCAGGCCCAGAAAGAGCTGCTGCATACAGCTGTTTCCCACCACTGCCACCCGCCGGATGGCGGCGGGGTCTGTGCTGCCGGCTTCGCAGACCGAGCAGACCAGCGCCTCCACGCAGCGGCGGACGGCGGCGGTCAGCGCCGACCCTTCCCCCGCCAGGGCGGCCCGGATTCGGGAGACCACGTCCGCGCCGAAGGCGGTCTGGGGATTCAGGGCGCTGGCCGTGGCCAGCGTTTCCCCCGCGTCCGAGAGCAGATAGCAGACCACCGTGGTGGTGCCGATGTCAAAGGCCAGCAGCGTCCCGGTCCCCAGTTTCCCGGAGGATGCTGGGAAACCGTTGCTGTCGGGCAGAAGGACGGTCATATCCGCCTCCACCGCGGTCTGACAGGCCAGGACCTCCACGCCGTTTACGGATACGCGGCATTTGCCGCATTTTCCCAGGCCGCCACAGGGGGCGTCTGGGTAAAAACCTGCCTGCCGCAGACGTTTAAGCAGCCCGGTTCCCGCCGGGACAGAGAATTGCCGTCCATCCGGCAGAACGGTCAAAACCGGCATCAGATCCCCGCCCAGTCCCGGCAGACGGACACGGTCTTCTGGGGGCTGTGGGCCCACTCGTCGGCCCCGATCGCTTTGCAGGCGTCCTCGCTCACCGGCGCGCCGCCGATGATGATCTTCACCTGATCCCGCATTCCCGCGTCGGCAAAGGCCCGGACCGTGGCCTTCATAGAGTCCAGAGCCAGGGTCAGCACCCCGGACAGGGCGATAATGGTGATCCCCTGGTCCTTTGCCGCCTCCACCACCTTTTGGGGCGGAACGTCGATGCCCAGATCCACCACCTCAAAGCCGCCAGCTTCCAGCATGGAGCGGACGATGTTCTTGCCAATGTCGTGGAGATCGTCCTTGACGGTGCAGAGGATCATTTTCGCCTTTTTCCCGGTACTCTCCGTGCCCACCAGGGCGTCCTTCAGGGTCTCCACCGCATCGGTCATCAGCTCCCCGGCGTAAATCAGGTCCCCGACGAAGTATTCTCCCTCCTCAAAGAGCTTTCCCACCGTGTCCATGCCCTTCTGGCAGGCGTCCATGGCCTTGCCGGCGTCGTCGCCGCCCTCCGCCATGACCTGCTCCAAGAGCTCCTTTACCGTGTCTTCGTCCAGCTCGCCCATGGCCTGGGCCAGCGCTTCAAAATCGATCATTTTCGATCCTCCTTACTTTTTCTGCCCAAATTTTCCCTGGCGATAGGCCCGATTGTAGCGCCTGCCGCCTTTATCCTTCATCCGCAGAGCCTCGCAGGCGAAAACGGTGCCCATCATGTCGGCGCTGCAGGGGTCCAAAATGGCGCTGTCCAGCCCCGCCGCCAGGGCGTAGCTCAGACAGTTCATGTTCACATACTTCCGGGCGGGCATTCCGAAGCTGATGTTGGAGATGGCCCCCGTGACCTTCACCGCCGGGGCATAGGCGTGGATCTCCCGGATACAGAAGCAGAAGTCCTCCATGGCGCTGGGCACCGTGGCCAGGGCCATGACGCAGGGGTCGATGTGTAGATTCTCTAGGGCCACCCCGAATTTTACGGCCTTGTCGATGATCCGCTTGGCGATGTCCACCTTTTTGGCCGGATCGGCGGGGATGCCCTCCCGGTCGCAGGTCAGACCCACCACCTGCCAGGACGTCCCGGCGATGAGGGGGAAGATGGTCTCGCATTTGGTCCCCTCCTCGTTGACGGAGTTGACCATGCCGGGGCGGTTGACGTGCCCTTCCTCCAAAATCCGGGCCAACAGCCCGGCATTGGGGCTGTCGATGCACAGCGGCGTCTCCGCCGCCTCCTGCATCTGCCCAATCAGCCACACCATGGCGTCGTATTCCAGCTCCGTGGCGGTGCTGGGGGCGCAGTCCAGGAAGTCCGCGCCGGCGGCGGCCTGAGCGGCGGCCCGAGCCCGGATCACGCCATCGTCCCGGGCCTCAATGGCCTGCTTTACGGCGGGAATGGCGCCGTTGATCTTTTCACCGATGATGATCATGCCGCCACCTCAGCCGTCGGTCAAAATGGTCAGCAGCAGACGCATCAGCATCTCCTTCATGGGACGGAAATAGAAGGGAATGATGTCCTTCATCAGCCGCCGGTAGCCCTCCGGGTAGGAGGTATAGCTGTTCTTTTCCATTTTAGATCCCTCACAGTCGATAGTCGTTGACAAATTTGCACACAGCCAGCATGTTTTCCGGCTTGGCGTCGTTGCGGTAGGAGAGCATCTTGTTCTCGCTGAAAATGAAGCCCCCGTCCTTGCCCAGCTCGTCGCAGAGGCGCTTGGCGTAGGCCACGCACTCCTCCGGGGTGCCGTTGGACAGCAGATCGGTGGTCATACCCCCCATGATGGCCACATTGGGCAGGGCCTCCCGGAAGGCGAAGGGGTCGTCCTGTTCCAAGTGGAAGGTGAGGACGCCTTTGGGGTAGTCCTTGAAATAGTCGGCGAACCGGAGGATGGAGCCCTCGGTGAAAATGCGGATGTTCATCCCCTTTTCCGCGTAGGCGTCCAGCAGCAGCTTCAAATGGGGCCAGTAGAACCGCTCAAACTGCTTCCGGTTCATCACGTTGTGGGCCAGCATCAAAATGGAGGAGTCGAAGCAGTATTTGTAGTTGGAACCCTGGCCGTTTTTTGATTTTTTCAATGATGGGGATCATTCGCTCCTGGTGCCAGCGCTCCACAAAGTGGTCCAGCTTCTCCGGGCTTCGCCGCATGGCGATGGAGAGCTGCTGGATGCCCAGCAGATTGGACAGCAGCTCCTCCGGCCCCGGCACCACGGCGCCCATCATGGGATTGTTGGGGGAGAGGGAGGGGAGACCGTAGGTCCCGCCGGTGAGGGAGGACATTTGCAGGATGTACATGATGTAGCGGATGTACTCCCGGAAGGTCTTCTTCCAGACCTCCTTGGTTTTTTGCTCCCAGCTCGCGCCGTATTTTTTCGGAAGGATCACTTCCCAGGCGTATTTCGTAGGATCGTCCAGGTAATCGTCTAGGGTGTCCACGGTGCAGTGGGCGTGGTCGTGGATGCCCACCACCTCTTCGTTGTAGTAATAGTATCCGCCCCCGCCGAAGGCCTCCGTCACGTTGAACTGGTTGCGGATGCCCACGTCCATCAGGCCGTCCACCGGGTAGGTGTCCAGGAAATGGACCACTGTTTTTTTCATCACGTCGAAATTGGTCATGGCCTGGTCCAGGGTGTAGCCCGCGTCAAAGACCTTCCAGGTCACCACATTGGCAAAATGGGGGATCCGCTCCGTCTTTTTGAAATTTGCCGCGTCCCGGAAGAGCTGGACCCGGCTCTGCTGCATCTGCTTGGCGTTCATAGCGGCCTCCTTATCGCTTCTTTTCCTTGGCCCGCTTGTCGTTGATGATGTCCATGTGCTCGGCGGTAATCAGGGTGACGTTGTTCTCCTTTGCCCATTCCACGCAGCCCTTCAGGGCCGTGGGCAGGAAGATCCGGGGCACGTTCACCAGCTTGGCGCAGGCCTCCTCCGTGAATTTCACGGTATCGTCGATCCGGTTAGCGGCGTATTTCACGGAATCCACCGTGGTGGCCCGAACCGGCAGCAGCTCCGGAATGGCCCAGGAGAACTTGGTGTACCAGAAGTTTTTGCTGTCCCGGTAGCCGTAGTCCACCGGCACCCGGGGGAAGTCCGTGGCCTTGACGCCGTTGATGATGCCGTTGTACTGCTTCTCCTTCATGAGAATTTTGTCGATGCGCAGGATAAAGTGGGCCCCAAACTGGGAGGTGATGCCGTTGAAGTCGTGGTAGGGCGGTTCGTAGCCGTTGAGCTGGCCGGGCTGGTCGTCCTGGGCGTTATCCAGCTCCCGCATCCAGGTACACTCGAAGACCTGGAAGGACTCGGTGATCACCTGGGGGAATTTCTCCTTGGGATGCTCGGCGGCCATCAGCCCGTCCTCAAAGTGGAACAGGCAGTTTTTCATCTTCTCGGCGGGGGTGTCCCCGGGCCAGCCCATGCGGACGGCCTCTTTAAAATACTTCCGCTTGTCGGGAATGAAGTTGATGGCGCACTTGCCGTAGCGCAGCAGGTTCTGCGCGGTGTTGGAGGAGTTGCGGCAGTTGAGAAGCATGGCGTAGTAGTCTTTTCCCGCCACATAGTAGGGGGCGATCAGGCTGTAAGGCCCGCAGGTGGTGGTTCCTTCCGGCGTCAGGGTGCTGATGAGCACCGTGGGCATGGGATAATAGGCGGAGGTCTGATAGAAATTGTCTACGATTCTTAGATTTTTGAAGCTGCTCATGGGTTGACTCCTTTCAGTAGTTTGTTGAAGGCTTGGCGGATCTGGGAATAGGGATACTTTTTTGTACTGAAGGACAGAACGCACTCCGCCAAAAATACGGTGACATCCTCGCCGGGGTCCGCGCCGAAGCGGCTCAGAAGGGTCTGCAGGAGCACTTCCAGCTGCCGCCGCAGCAGCAGATGCCGGTCGTCATAGGCAAACCCGTCCTTTCCGTCCCGGATGTCGAAGGTTGCCAGATATTGATGGGTCTCCTCAAACCGGCGCATGGAATTGTAAAGCTCCTCCAAGCCCTGGTCCGGGGTGGCGGCCCGGCGCATCAGAGCGTCCATTACCTCCAGCGCCGCCTGCCAGTCCTCCAGCACCACGCAGCCCACCAGGTATTCCTTGGAGGGAAAGTAGTTGTACAAAGTCCCCGCCGCCACGCCGCAGGCCGCGGCGATCTGGCGCATGGTGAAGGTCTGGTATCCCGGGGCGGTGAGGACCCGCCGGGCCTCCCGAATGGCGTTGTCACGCAGACTGTCGATGATTTTGGGCATAGACGCCTCCTTTTATGAACGTGTTCATTTTACTATACCATTTTTGTGAATGACTGTCAATAACAGGCCAAAATTTTTTCAAAAAATTATAGAATATGCTCAGAACCCAGAAGGGATTATCTTCCAAAGAAAGCGGATTCTTATTAAAATTGTCCATAGAATTTCGTCGGAAAACCTGCTATAATTTCTATCGGCAGGGAAGGGGGGAAACAAAAATGGAAGGTTTTACGGTGACGCTGGCGCTGGTGGACGCGATCCCAGTGCTGCTTTTCGGCGGAAGTATTCTTCTGGTCGCCGGCAGATTTGGAAGCCCGTGCTTTCTCATAGGCGGGCTGCTCAGCACGCTGGCTGGCTGCTGCAAGGTGGCGTGGAAGCTGATCCTGGGGATCTGGAAAAAGGACGTCAAGTGGCTGAATAAGCCCTTCGTTCCCATGCAGGCCGCCGGTTTTTTGCTGATCCTGGCGTCCCTGATAGTGGACTTTGGCAAAATCTCCTGGGCCGCCCTGGGCGCCGCGGTGGCGCGCTTTCCCGCCGTACTCTTTTTCTTGCTCTGGCTGTTCGTCATGGGGGCCATGGGCTGGTATCGGAAAAACCGATTTGACGGGTCCGCCAGGGCAAACTGGACAGCCCAGATTCTCAACTGCGCCGGTCAGGGCGCCCTGTTTTTGGGCGTTCTAGCTGCCTTGAGCGCAGGCTAGAGCCAGAATATTCAACGAAAATTATAGCGGAGGAACCCGCCGGGCCGCCAAAAGCCGCTGCCGGGGTTCCCCACATATTAAAAAGGAGGAAACCGGAAATAGAGAAAAACAAACTGACTCCGTTCCAAACCGCCGCCTTCGGCATCGGCGCCGTAGGCAAGGACATGGTCTACGCCCTGTCCGCCACCTATGTCATGGCGTACTACCAGGATATCCTGGGCCTGCCCGCCATGTTCGTGGGCACGATTTTGATGATCGCCCGGATCTTTGACGCCCTGAACGATCCCTTCATGGGCATTCTGGTGGCCAAGACCCGGACCCGCTGGGGCCGGTTCCGGCCCTGGCTGTTCAGCGGCACGGTGCTCAACGCCGTGGTACTCTACGCCCTCTTCGCCGCCCCCCATGTCGAGGGGGTGCCCCTGATGGTCTATTTCACCGTGATCTACATCCTCTGGGGCGTCACCTACACCATGATGGACATTCCCTATTGGTCCATGATCCCCGCCATCACCTCCACCCCCCAGGACCGGGAGAGCCTGTCCGTGGTGGGCCGGACCTGCGCCGGCGTGGGCTCCGCGCTGATCCAGGTGGGCGCGCTGCTGCTGGTCACCACCCTGGGCGGCGGGGACGACCCGGCCCACCAGCGGGAGGGCTTTAAGTGGGTGGGCCTGATCGTGGCCGTGCTGTTCGTGGCGGCGGAGATCCTCTGCTGCCTGAAGGTCAAGGAGCGGGACGGGGAGCGGATGCAGACCTCCACCATCCCCGAGATGTTCAAGGCCCTGTTCAGTAACGATCAGGCTATGATCACCGTGCTGGCCATTTTGCTGATTAACGGGTCGCTGTACCTGACCTCCACCCTGGTCATCTACTTCTTCAAATACGATGTGGGCGTCACCCTGGCGGCGGGAGCCAGCTGGGTGGATAACTACACCCTGTTCGTCACCGTGGGCGGCGGCTGCCAGATTCTGGGCATGATGGTGGTCTACCCCCTGCTTCGGAAATTCCTGGGGAATACGGACCTGTTCAAGGTGGCCCTGGGCCTGGCCATGGGGGGCTACGTCTTGATCCTGGTCACCTGCCTGCTGGGCCAGGCCAACAATATGATCCTGCTGTGTGTCTGCGGCGCCCTGGTGTTTGCCGCCAACGGCATCCTCTCCGTGCTGACCACGGTGTTCCTGTCCAGCTCTGTGGACTATGGCGAGTTGAAGACCGGCCGGCGGGAGGAGGCGGTGATCTTCTCCATGCAGACCTTCGTGGTCAAGGCCGCCTCCGGCGTGGCGGTGTTCATCAGCGGTATCGGGCTGAGTCTGATCGGCTTGGAGGGCAACTCCGACCAGGCGGGCCCCGTGGTGGCCCAGAGCGCCCAGACCATCCTGGGTCTGCGGCTGTTGATGACCATTCTGCCCATCCTGGGCCTGGCGGTGGCGTTTTTGTTCTTCGTGAAGAAATTCACCCTGACGGACAGCAAGGTGCAGGAGATTGCCGACGCCCTCCGGCTGAAAAAGGAGAAGCGGAATGTTTGAGTGGCGGGTGACGGTAGACGCCGCCGAAGGGTCCAAGACCCTCTCGGGCAGCTGCCCGGCGGAGGGGACGGTCCGAGTGGCCTGTGACCTGCCCGCCGGTGTGCTTGCTACTGTCCAGGGGCGTATACCCCTGACGGTTGCGAAGGACGAGCGGATCTTCATGAACGGATATCAGACCTGGACCCGCAGCCCCGAGCTGGGGCCGGGGGACCGGCTCCGGGGCCTGAACGGCGTGCCCAAGGTCCTGCTGAAAAAATACGGCTTCGACCGGTACGGGGACTATCATTTCGCGTCCTATCCCAACCGGCCTGGCCTGAGTCATGGCTATTCCTGGTGCTATTTCCGCCTGGGAGACCGGTTCCGGCTCATCGCCTCCCTGGACGAGGGGGCGGGCTATACCCTGTTCCGCTACGACGCCAACAGAGGAGCGCTGACCGTGGAACGGGACTGCGCCGGCGTCCAATGCGGCGGACCTTTCCACCCCTTTGAGCTTTACATTGCCGAGGGGACGGAGGACCAGGTCTTTGACGGCTGGTTCGCGGCCATGGGGATCAAAAAACCCACGGCCCCGCCCCTCAAGGGCTATTCCAGCTGGTACAACCGCTACGAGGCCATCTCCGAGGCGGCCATTCTGGCGGACCTGGACGGGTGCAAGACCCTTCTATCCCCGGGGGACCTGTTCCAGATCGACGACGGCTGGGAGCCGGCGGTGGGGGATTGGCTGGAGCCGGACAGCGTCAAATTTCCCGGCGGCATGAAGGCTATGGCCGATCAGATCCATGCCGCGGGGTTCCAGGCGGGGCTTTGGCTGGCCCCCTTTGTCTGCCGGGCCGGCTCCGATTTGATGAAACAGCACCCGGACTGGCTGCTCCAGGTGGAGGGCGGCCCCTGGAGTTTGGGCTCCAACTGGGGCGGCTTCTACGCTCTGGATATCGACAATCCCGCCCTTCTGGACTATCTCCGGCAGGTCTTTCACCGGGTCCTCCACACCTGGGGCTTCGACCTGGTGAAGCTGGACTTTCTCTACGGCGCGGCCCCCTTCGGAAATTTGCGGGAAAGCCGCGCCGGGCGGATGATCCGGGCGATGGATTTCCTCCGGGAGGTCTGCGCCGGGAAACGCGTCCTGGCCTGCGGCGTGCCGCTGATGCCCGCTTTTGGCCGGGTGGACTACTGCCGGGTGGGGCCGGATGTGAGTCTGGATTGGGACGACGTACCCTATATGCGGCTCTTTCACCGGGAGCGGGTCAGTACCAAAAACGCGTTGACCAACACCATCTTCCGGCGGCAGCTCAACGGCAGGGCCTTCCTCAGCGACCCGGATGTGTTTTTCCTCCGCCGGGACAATATCCGCCTGACGGAGGAGCAGCGGATGCTGCTGGCGCGGGTCAACGCGCTGCTGGGCGG
>CANRQC010000038.1 GCA_947632695.1 uncultured Oscillospiraceae bacterium
GTATGACAATTTTCTCACCCGGCTTCTCACCGCGCCCGGCTTGTGGTTCCAGAATTTCACTACCAATGAGCCGGACGACGGCATGATCGAGGTGGGTATCGCGGCATTGCAGGCGGTGCTTCCGGAGCGGGAGGGGGCGGACCGTTGGTAGCGACGCTGAAGGAGCTATACCTGGCGGCGAAAAATGGGTTTTTGCCCACTGAAACGCCTCAGGACGCGTCCTTTCTGGCCCGAAACCTGTTGAGTCATGTCACGGGGCTTACCCAGGAGGAGCTGCTGGCCCGCCAGGAGGAGGTGGCGCCGTCCTCGGTCTGCCATGAGCTGGAGGACGAGATGGGCAGGATCCTGGCGGGGGAGCCCCTGGCCTATGTGCTGGGGGAGTGGGAATTTTACGGTTTAAAGCTTTATGTAAACCAAGATGTGCTGATCCCCCGGGACGATACCTGCGCCGTGGCCTCCCTGGCCATCAAAAAAGCCCTATTTCTGGCCCAAAGTCCCCGAATTTTGGACCTGTGTACCGGCTCGGGCTGCATCGGTCTGGCGGTTGCCAGCCGGGTGAAGGACGCCCGGGTGACCCTGGCGGATATTTCCCGGGAGGCCCTGGCGGTGGCGAAGAAAAACATCACCCTTCACCACCTTTCTGGCCGGGTCTCCTGCGTGCAGGCGGATATCCGCAAGCCGGCCCCGCCGTTTCTGGGAAAATTCGACCTGATCGTGTCCAATCCCCCCTATGTCACCACGGAGGAAATGGAGCGGCTTCCCGCCAGCGTCCGGGACTATGAACCGGCGCTGGCCCTCCACGGCGGGGCGGACGGTCTGGACTGCTATCGGGCGCTGCTGGAGCATTACAGCGCCGCCCTCAAGCCCGGGGGGATCTTGTGCCTGGAATTTGGCATGGGCCAGGAGAACGGAGTCCAGGCCCTGCTGGAAGATTACGGTTATACCGTCCTGGAGATGGTCCGGGACAATCAAGAGATTCTGCGGGCGGTCGCCGCCCAATATCAGGGGAAGAAAGGAACCTAAGCATATGGCAACGAAGAAGACAAATTACGAAGCGCCCGCTCCCGCGGCGGACAAGAAGAAGGCGCTGCAAACCGCCCTGGCCCAGATCGAGAAGACCTACGGCAAGGGCGCGGTGATGCGCCTGGGCGACCGGCCCGAGATGAATGTGGACGCCATTCCCACAGGCTCCCTGGCCCTGGACGCGGCGCTGGGGATCGGCGGCGTGCCCCGGGGACGGATCATCGAGATCTATGGTCCCGAGTCCTCCGGCAAGACGACCTTGGCCCTCCACATTCTGGCGGAGGCCCAGAAAATGGGCGGCGAGGTGGCCTTCGTGGACGCCGAGCACGCCCTGGACCCGGTCTATGCCGCCGCGCTGGGCGTGGATACGGACAGCATGCTGGTGTCCCAGCCGGACACCGGCGAGCAGGCCCTGGAGATCACCGACGCCCTGGTGCGCTCCGGCGCGGTGGACGCGGTGGTGGTGGACTCCGTGGCGGCCCTGACCCCTCGGCAGGAGATCGAGGGGGAGATGGGAGACGCCTTTGTGGGCCTCCAGGCCCGGCTCATGTCCCAGGCCCTGCGGAAGCTGGCGGGCAGCATTTCCAAGACCAACTGCGTGGTGATCTTCATCAATCAGCTTCGTATGAAGATCGGCGTCATGTACGGCAACCCCGAGACCACCACCGGCGGCAACGCCCTGAAATTCTACGCCTCCGTCCGTCTGGACGTGCGGAAGGTGGAGACCATCAAGGATGGCACCGCCATCATTGGCAACAAGACCCGGGTCAAGGTGGTCAAGAACAAGGTCGCCCCGCCCTTCCGGGAGGCGTATTTCGACATTTATTACGGTCAGGGCATCAGCAAATGGGGCGAACTGGTGGACCTGGCGGTGCAGCTGGAGATCATTCAGAAGAGCGGAAGCTGGTTCTCCATGGGGGACGAGCGGATCGGCCAGGGCCGGGACAGTGTGAAGGACTATCTCCAGGCCAACCCCGAGGTGGCCGAGAAGGTGGAGGCCCAGGTCCGGGAGAATATGTGGAAGCTCCAGGGCGTGGGCGCCAAGGCCCCCGCAAAACCGGCCCAGAAGCCGGTGGCGGTGAACGCCGAAGAATTTGACGATGAAGTGTGATTCCCTCTCCGCCTCGCCGGACCGGGCAGGGCGTTACGCCGCGAAATTTTCCGATGGGACGGTGCTGCGGCTCTATCCCCAGGTGGTGGTGGACTTTGCCCTGACCGCCGGGAAAGAGCTGACGGAGGAGGAATTTGCCCGGCTGCGGAAAGCGGCGGGGGAGCTGTCCGCGAAAAACCGGGCGGTGCGGATCGTGGCCGCCGCCGACGTGTCCCGCCGGGACTTAGAGCGCCGGCTGGTGCAAAAAGGGGAGGACCCAGACCAGGCCCGGCAGGCGGTGGCCTGGATGGAGGAGCTGAACCTGGTGGATGACCGGGAGACTGCCCGCCGGATCGTTGCCCGCTGCGCCGCCAAGGGCTACGGTCTGGGCCGGGCCCGGCAGGCCCTCTATGAAAAGCAAATTCCCAAGCAACTTTGGGACGAGGCCCTGGCGGACTATCCCGACCAGACCGAGGCCCTGGCGGACTATCTCCGGGCCCATTTACCCGCGGATGGGGACCCGAAGGAGACTCAGCGGGTAGTGAACGCCCTTTTGCGCCGGGGCCACAGCTACGGCGATATCCGCCGGGCCCTGGATAGCCTCTCCCGGGACGATTGACCGAACCGCGGAAACACGAAGGAAAGGTAACTTTTTATGGCAAAAATCGGCTTTATTTCCCTGGGCTGCGCCAAAAACCAGGTGGACTGCGAGGGAATGATGTACCGGGTCCGGGAGGCGGGCTTCGAGCTGAGCCCCCAGGCGGAGGGCTGCGACGTGGTGGTCATCAATACCTGCGGGTTCATTGACGCCGCAAAATCCGAGGCCATCGACTGCATCCTGGACACGGCCCGGCTGAAGGAGCAGGGCCTGGTGGGCAAAATTCTGGTCACCGGCTGCCTGACCCAGCGCTACCGGGAGGAGTTTCTGAAGGAGCTTCCCGAGGTGGATGGCATTTTGGGCACCGGCAGCTACATGGACATCGTGCCCGCCATCCGTCAGGTCCTCTCGGAGGGCCGCTCCGAGTCCTTCCGAAGCATCGACGCCCCGGTGCCGGAGTCCGGGCGGGTCCTCACCACCCCTCGGCACTATGCCTACTTAAAAATCGCCGAAGGCTGCGATAACCGCTGCGCCTTCTGCGTGATCCCCAGCCTCCGGGGCAAATACCGGAGTCGGCCCATGGACGCCATCGTGGCGGAGGCGGAGGGCCTGGCAGCCCAGGGCGCCCGGGAGTTGATCGTGGTGGCCCAGGACACCAGCCGCTACGGAACAGACCTGCCGGGGCACAGGCGGCTCCTGCCGGAGCTTCTGACCCGGCTGTGCCGGATCCCGGAGGTCCACTGGGTCCGGGTCCACTACCTGTACCCGGACCTGATCGACGATAACCTGATCGATGTGTATGCCCGGGAGCCGAAGCTGGTAAACTATATGGACATTCCCATCCAGCACTGCAACGACGCCATCTTAAAGCGGATGTGCCGCCGGGGCACCAAGGCGGAGATTCGGGCGCTCTTCGCCAAGCTGCGGCAGCGGCTGCCCGGCCTGGTGGTGCGCACCAGCATCATCGCCGGCCTGCCGGGAGAGGGAGAGGCGGAGTTTGAAGAGCTCTGCGAATTTCTCCGGGAGGAAAAGCTGGAACGGGCCGGGACCTTTGTCTTCTCCCCGGAGGAGGGGACGCCCGCCGCCCGGATGGACTATCCCGACGTGGAGATCGCCCAGGAGCGGGCCCAGGTTCTCTCCGCCATCCAGGAGGAGATCATGGCCGGCTGCAACGCCGCCCGGGTCGGGCAGACCCTGGAGGTGCTGGTGGACGGCTATGACGAGGAAGCGGAACAGTTTTACGGTCGGACCTACGCGGACTCCCCAGATATCGACGGCCGGGTGTGGCTGGCAACGGAGGAGGCGCTGACGGAGGGAACCTTTGTCCGGGCCCGGATCGACGGGACCGTGGACGGGGATCTGTCCGGATACGTTGAGGAGGTGCTGGAATGACGACCGCAACCAAAATTACCCTGATCCGGGTGGCGATTCTCCCGGTATATATGGTTTTGATGTACCTCAGCGGCGGGGCCCCCGGCGCTTATATGTGGTGGGCCCTGGGGGTGTTCATTTTCGCCAGTCTGACGGATCTCATCGACGGGGAGATCGCCCGGAAATACCATCAGATCAGCGACTTCGGCAAATTTCTGGACCCCCTGGCGGATAAGCTGCTGGTGGTGGCCGCCATGCTCATGTTCTGCCAGTGGGGCAGCTTCCCGGCCTGGGCGCTGATGCTGGTACTGACTCGGGAGTTTGCCGTGACGGGCCTGCGGCTCATGGCTGTGGGCAAGGGCAAGGTGATCGCCGCCGGTTGGAGCGGCAAGGTCAAGACCGCCTGCACCATGGTGGGCCTGTGCGTGATGATGGCGTTTCCCCAGGTGAGCTGGGTGTCTTGGACGGTGGTGTGGGTCATCCTGGTCACCACCCTCTATTCCGGCGTGGAGTACTTTATTCAGAATGGGTCCTGCATCTGGGATCAAGGGGGAGGCGGGAATAAATGAAATGGAAACCGAGCGTGACCTATCGTCTGCGCTTTGACAGCCCCTGGATGACGGCCTCCGCCTTTTTCGCGGGCCTGGGGATCTTTCTTGAGACCCTTTACTATTTGTGCTTTACCGAAGGATGGTCCTTTGGAAGCCTTTTGCTGCCCCTAATCCTTCCGGCACTGCTGCTGGCGGTCCATGGCGTCCTGCTCAAGGGACTGCGCTTGGATTTTCCGGTGGTCTACGGCGGCCTGGCGGCGGTGTATTTCCTGGTGGCGCTGCCCGGCTCCACAGGGGAGTGGGGGATCTTTCTCTGGATCCTCCTGCTGCTGGGGGCCCTGGCGCTGATCGTGACGGCCCTGGGCTATCTGCCCACCCGCTTTGTGGCCCTGGCGCTGCTGTGGCTGCCGCTGGTACTGCGGCTGGTAGCGGTCCTAGGCGGTTATTTCCAGACCTGGGAGGCCATTCCGGCGCTTCTGGAAGCGAAGAAGTATCTGGATATTTTCCCCGCCATTTTGGACACGGTCCAGCTGGTCCCGCTGATGCGGGAGGGGGCGTCCTTGGCAGGAGTCGCGTGTTTTGCCTGCTTCCCGCTGTGCATGGAACGGACGTAAAAAATGTCAAAAAATTGGGGGGGCCCGCCTTTTGGCGGGCCCCGCGTTCTTTCTGTATCATCCGTTCATCGCTCAGCGCCCTCACGTCCTGGACCTGCGTTTCACAGTCCGACGATGTTTTGGAGAGCTGGGAGGTAAGTTATTCGACGCCCTGGATGATCTCCACCAGCAGCTCCGCCGCCCGTTCCACGCCGATTTTGGCGGTGTTCAGGCAGATATCGTAGTTCTGCGACATGCCCCAGGTCTGGCCGGTGTAGTGCTGATAGTTGATTCGGCGGCGCTTATCCTTCTCCTGGAGCCGGGCCTGAGGGGTTTTCTCCGTCTCGCCGTAGAGCCGGACGATCCGTTCCGCCCGGAAATCGTTGTCCGCGTGGATAAAGACGTGGAACACGTCCTGCCGGTCCTTGAGGATGTAGTCGGCGTTCCGCCCCACGATGACGCAGGGCCCCTTCTCCGCCAGCTGGAGGATCACGCCGCATTGGATGTGCCATAGAAAATCGGCGGTGGACATACCGTTCATCACGCCGGGCACGCCCTGGGGGGCAAAGGCGTAGGAAAACAGGCTTTTTCCGGGAGAATGCTCCCCATGTTCCTCCACGAATTTGGGCGCGAAGCCGGTTTCCAGCGCCACCTGCTCTACCAGCTCCTTGTCGTAAAAGGGAATGCCCAGCTTTTCCGCCACCAGGCGGCCCACTGTCCGGCCTCCACTGCCAAATTCCCGGCTGATGGTAATGATTTTCATTCCAATCCCTCCTTATATGTTCTACTTTGGGCGATCAAACCCCGGCTTCCGGCAGAGCTTCCTCCGTCAGCCGGTCAAAATTCTTCAG
The DNA here is from genome assembly GCA_947632695.1 of uncultured Oscillospiraceae bacterium. Classification (GTDB taxonomy): domain Bacteria; phylum Bacillota; class Clostridia; order Oscillospirales; family Oscillospiraceae; genus Faecousia. Next base: position 6,078 of record CANRQC010000038.1, read on the forward strand.
CAGCACCTGCAGCGTCCGGTAGAACACCGCCAGATCCTCTGGGGAGATGGAGGCGCTGACCCGCTGCTGGATCCCGTAGCTGATCTCGCTGATCCGCTCCGCCGCCTGTAGTCCCGCCTGGGTCAGCACCAGCTTCTGCCCGTGCCGGCGGCGTACCAGAGGCTGGCCGATGGTCACATATCCCAGATCGATCAGCTCCTTCAGCTCCCGGGAGATGAGCGACCGATTGGTCTGGCTGTATCGGGACAGCTCGGAAGCGGAAAGCCCCTCCGGGTGATTGCGCAGCAGATACACCCAGAAGATATGTACCGATTTCATCCCCAAAGGCTCGGTCCATTTGGCCTTGAGCTTTTGAATATCCCGATAGATGCCGGATATCAGCCCGGAAAACTCCTCAAACCGTTCCTCTTTCATGAAACCTCCTTTCCCAAGCGTGCCTTGCGTTTTCTCTATTGTATCACAACGCCGGGGCGTTGTCAAAAGGAAATGGCCCCGGAAATCTCCGGGGCCAAGGGGTTTCACTGGATATTCTCCTCCGCGCAGTTGTCCAGCACCCGCACGCCCATTTCCCCTGGCTTCGCCACGGGAAAGAGGGCGATGCTCATCTCGTCGAACTTGGGGCAGAGCCGCTTATCGGGTTCCAGCCGCAGGTCTACGGTTTTGACGCGCTTCACTTCGATCCCCCCGGTCCTAGCTTGCCCGGCCGGCCCGGGGAAATTCCCGAAAAAAACTGGAAAACCGCGGGCAAAAATGCCCGCGGTCCAATCTCAGCTAACGATCATCATATTGATGGAGGCGCCCCGGGTGCCAAGGATCACCTTGTCCTCCCAGACGGCGGGGGTGGCCTCGATGGTGGAGCCCAGGTCGGTGTGGTCCAGCTTTTCGCCGGTGGCTCCGTCGATCAGATACACCGTCCCGTCCGAGCAGGCCTGGATCAGATACACCTTTCCGCTTTCGTCATATACCGCCGAAGTGGAGCTCCAGCCATAGTAAGGAAGATCGCACTCCCAGGCAACGGAGCCGTCGGCGGTGTGGAAGGCCACCAGCTTGCCGTCATACAGATCTGGGGTCCGGGAGATGGAGTAGACGATCAGCCCCTCGATGTCGGTGCCCTTTCGGCCCAGCACAGGGGAGGACTGAACACCGCCGGAAACCTCCTCCACGGTGCCGCAATCCCAGGGATGCTCCCAGATGATCTCGCCGGTCTGGGCGTCCAGCTTGTAGATGGAGATTTTTCCCCAGCTGCCCTCCGCGGTCCAGTGGAGGGAGGGAGCGGTGTAGATATAGCCGTTGTTGTCGTCTCCCCACTCAAATACGGGGGTGGAGTTGGAGTCGTCCAGGGTATCCTGGACCCAGACAAGCTCCATGGTATTCAGATCCACGCAGAAGAACAGGCCGCCGTTTTCGGAAACGTAGAGGTACGATCCCACCACCACGCAGCTGGCCTCCATACCCACCCAGTAGGAGTAGGAGCCAAACCGGTCCGGGCTGTAGCTGGCCTTGGCCTCCACCTTCGGGTCTACGGAGATGGTGCCGGCACTTTTATCATAGCGGGTGTTCAGGGCGATGGTGTAGAGCTGGCCGTTTTCTCCGGGCCAGATCAGGGTGTCGGTGTTTCCGCAGACCAGCGGGGAGGAATCGTAGGCGTTCCAGCTCCGGGGGGTGTGGGATTCATTGTAGCCCATCTCCGCCAGCACCGTGCAGTCGATCAGGCTGATGATATACATTCTGGGGGAGGTATAGTCCACATAGTCGCCGGAGCCCACATACATCAGGGGATAGCCTCTGGGATCGATGGCGCCCGCACCCTTGAAGTTCATGCCGATATACATCCGGTCACGGGTGTAGCTGCCGTCGTCCAAATCCAGAAAGTAGATATACCCGTCCAGGGTGGCGTAGATGACCTCCACCAGGTTTTCCTTGTCCTTTTTTTCCTGGTACAGGTTCATGATCTGCTTGGTTTCGTTGTCCCACTGGACCAGCAGGGGCTGGCCTGTCCAGCCGCAACCGGACCAGCCGTTGCAGGAGCCCACGGGGACGTTCCAATCCCAGGAAATGGTCTCACTGCTTACCTTGGCGGTGCCATAGGTGGAGCCGGTGCGGAAGTTATCGCCCCGAAAGGTGGCGATGCTGGGAAGCACGGCGGCGTAATCCTCGCATTTCCCAAAGACGATGGGATTTTCCCGCTGATAGGAATCTACGATCTCATCGTCAATAATGACCTCCCAGTTGATGTCGAAGTTGTCCGGATCCGTATTCTCCGTGTGATGGGGATGGAAGGTCAGCAACGGATCCGGCGGCTCCGTGGGAGCGGTGGTGGGTTCGGCAGTGGTCGGGGGAGAAGTAGGAGCCGCTGTAGGCGGCTCCGTAGCTTCGGTTGTGGGGACCTCCGTACTGATGGAGGTGGAGGGAGAAGGGAGGGGATCGAAATAGGCTGTGTCTTCCAGGTGTCGGAACTGCAGGACGCAGAAGATTGTCACCAGCGCCACCAGAGCGGTGACGACGTACAGCGCGATAGAGACGATCCGCTGGGTGCTGTTGGGCCGGCGACGGCTCATGATGTTAATCATCAGCATGATGATGGAGGCCACCGCCAGCACGCAGGAGATGGCGGCCAGGGCGATCAGCGCCATCAGCATACTCTGATGCTCGGGATTTTCCTCCATTTGATTGCCGGGCTGGGTGGCGCCGGATGGGGGCGTGGTAGACTTGGAGTCGGAACTCGGCGTGGTCGTCTGAGGACGGGACACCTGGGGGCTGGTAGAATCCCCGATGGTGTAGTTGAAGCCCTCCTCCATCAGATTCTGGGCCAGGGTCCAGCGCTCATTCTGGCCGTTGGACTTGTCGCCCAGGATCACGCAGGTCAGCCGGGTGCCGCCCTGCTGGGCAGTGGCGATGAGGCAGCCGGCCCCGCTGGCGTCGGTCCAGGCCAGAAGACCAGTGGCGTAGGAATAGTGGTAGTTGCTGCCGTCCCCTTCCCGGCGCATCAGCAGGTTGGGATTTTCCACGGAATAGGCGTGGTTGTTGTCTCCCGCGGGGATCTCATAATTGACCCGGGAGAGCATGGCCTGGAAGAGATCCAGGCTGGCCGCCGCGGAACCCAGCAGGGCCAGATCCTTGGCGGTGGTGTGCTGATTCTCGGCTTTTTCGCCGTGGGGATTGACGAAGGCGCTGCCCGTCATTTGCAATGACGCGGCTTTGGCGTTCATCAGCCCCGTAAAGGTGTCGAGATCGTCGGACACATAATTGGCCAGCGCCACCGCCGGATCGCTGGCGTCGGACAGGAGCATCAGGGTCATCAGTTGATCCACGGTCAGCACGTCGTCCTCTTCCAGCAGGGCGTCGCTTTCATAGTCTCCGTCCAGGGTGTCGCTGTCCAGGGTGACGGTCGCGCTCAGATCGGAAATAGAGTCAAGGGCGGTAAGGGCGGCCAGAAGCTTGGTGGCGGCCATGGGATCTACAGGATCGTCCCCACCCTTTTCAAACAGGATCTCGCCGGAATCCGAATTCATCAAAACCACTTGCTCCGCGTTGACGGCGCCGCTGTATTCCAGGGCAAAGGCCGGGGCACAGACGCCGAACAGCAGAACCAAAGCGGTGAGCAGACAGATCGCTTTTTTCATTGCGTACCTCCAAAACTGCGAATGCAGAATTCTCAAGCTACAGTATAACACTTTTTCCTATTTTACGCAATAGGGAACATCAAAAATGTGGACTGAAATTTCACTGGATATATCGCCCGGAATCCCGGACTGCCGCCGGGACGGACTTGGCGGAACCTACAAATTTCCGCTGATTATTTTGTCAACAGTTGACAAGGCAGCCCAACCTATATAAAATAAAACCGCAGTCAATGGGCGTTCCGGCCCCAGCCGGGGCGCCGGATGTGTTTTTTGCGCGTTTCGCGGGAGGAACGGTTTTGAGCGGTTTACATGAGGAGTGCGGCGTTTTTGGCCTGTTCAGCCCAAAGCGCCAGGAGGTGGGCCCCATGGCCTACTATGGCCTTTACGCCCTCCAGCACCGGGGACAGGAGAGCTGCGGTATCGTGGTGTGCGACGATGGGGTGTTCCACTCCCGGAAGGATCTGGGCCTGGTCAGCGAGGTGTTCTCCGGGGAGAGCCTGGACCGCCTGCCTGCCGGGCGGATGGCGATCGGTCACGTGCGCTACGGCACCACCGGCGGAAGCAGCCGGGCCAATTGCCAGCCCATCCAGGTCAATCACCACAAGGGCAAGCTGGCCCTGGCCCACAACGGCAACCTGAGCAATGCCTTCCGGCTCCGTCTGGAGCTGGAGGAAAAGGGCGCTATTTTCCACACCACCAGCGATACCGAGACCATCGCCTATATCATCACCCGGGAGCGGCTGACCGCCGGCTCCATCGAGGAGGCGGTCAGCCGGGCCATGGACACCCTGGAGGGGGCCTATTCCGTGGTGCTGATGTCCGCTGCCAAGCTCATTGCCGTCCGGGATCCCCACGGATTCCGCCCATTGTGCTACGGCAAAATGGAGGACGGGACCTATGTGGTGGCGTCGGAGAGCTGCGCCCTCCAATCCGTGGGCGCTACCATGGAGCGGGACGTCGAGCCGGGGGAGATCCTGGTTTTCAGCGACCGGGGGGTGGAATCCCACCGGGAGCACTGCGGAAAGGCCGCTGCCGCTCCCTGTGTGTTTGAGCATATCTATTTTGCCCGGTCCGACTCCGTGATCGACGGGGTCAGCGTCCAGGCGGCCCGGATGCGGGCGGGGAAGATCTTGGCAAGGACTTACCCCGTGGACGCGGACGTGGTGGTGGGCGTGCCGGACTCGGGACTGGACGCGGCCCTGGGCTATTCCCGGGCCTCGGGAATCCCCTATGGCATCGGCTTTCTGAAAAATAAGTATATCGGCCGCACCTTCATCTCTCCGGGCCAGGCTGTCCGGGTGAACCAGGTGCGGATCAAGCTCAGCCCCATTCGCCAGACGGTGGAGGGCCGGCGGGTGATTCTCATCGACGATTCCATCGTCCGGGGCAACACCAGCGCCCGAACCGTCAGCTTGCTGCGGGAGGCGGGGGCCAAGGAGGTCCATATGCGGGTCTCCGCGCCGCCCTTTCTGTTCCCCTGTTACTACGGCACCGACGTGGACTCCCAGGATTTTCTGATCGCCTGCCACCATACCGTGGCGGAGATCGGGGAGATGATCGGCGTGGACTCCCTGGGCTATCTGCCCCTGGAGGCCCTGGGGGAGATGTGCGGCCGCGGCAGCTACTGCGCCGCCTGCTTTGACGGCAAATATCCCACCTCCGTTCCGGAGGACACCCGAAAAGACCGGTTTGAGGCTCCGCTGTCTCAGCGGCCTCCCAAAAATAAAGAATAAAAATTGGAGGATCATTATGGAAAAAGCAGCACAGCTCTATGAAGGCAAGGCCAAGAAGGTCTTTGCCACCGCCGACCCCAATTATGTCATTGTCTCCTACAAGGACGACGCCACCGCCCTGGACGGCCTGAAAAAGGGCTCCATCACCGGCAAGGGTGCCATCAATAACCGGATGACCAATTTTCTGATGCAGCTGCTGGAAAAACAGGGGGTCCCCACCCACTTTGTCCAGGAGCTGAACGACCGGGAGACCGTGGTGAAGAAGGTCTCCATCGTGCCTCTGGAGGTCATTGTCCGCAATATCTCCGCCGGCCACTTTGCCCAGCGCTACGGCGTGAAGGAGGGCATTGTGTTTGCTGAGCCCACGGTGGAGTTTTCCTATAAAAACGACGACCTTCACGACCCCCTCTTGAACGACAGCCATGCCCTGGCCCTGGGACTGGCCACCAAGGAGGAGATCGCCCAGATCAAGGCCATGGCCCTGAAGGTCAATGAGACGCTGAAGGCCTACTTTGCCTCCATTGGCGTGAAGCTGGTGGACTTCAAGCTGGAATTTGGCCGCCTGAGCGACGGTTCCCTGGTCCTGGCCGATGAGATCTCCCCGGACACCTGCCGTTTCTGGGACGCCAAGACCAACGAGAAGCTGGACAAGGACCGCTTCCGCCGGGATATGGGCGGCGTGGAGGACGCTTACCAGGAAATGATGCGCCGGGTCCTGGGCTGATCCATGGAAGACCCCAAAAAGGAGGCCCTGTTTGAGCGGATGCCCATTCCGCTGGCAGTGGCCCGGCTTTCGGTCCCCACCATTTTAAGCTCCCTGGTGATGGTCCTTTACAACCTGGCGGACACCTGGTTCGTCAGTATGCTCCAGGACCCCATCCAGAGCGCCGCCGTGACCCTGGCGGCGCCGGTGCTGCTGGCCTTTAACGCGGTAAACAATCTGTTTGGCGTGGGCAGCTCCAGCATGATGGGCCGGGCCCTGGGCCGGAAGGACTATGACACCGTCCGCCGGACCTCCGCCTTCGGCTTTTGGGCGGCGGCCCTCAGCGGCCTGGCCTTCTCTCTGGCGGTGATCGCCTTCCAGGGGCCGCTGCTGACCCTCCTGGGCGCCAAGCCGGAGAATGTGGAGTCCACCCATGGCTACCTGTTCTGGACCGCCATGTGGGGCGCCACGCCCTCCATTCTCAATGTGGTGCTGGCCTATCTGGTGCGGACCGAGGGCGCCGCCCTCCACGCCAGTATCGGGACCATGAGCGGCTGCCTGCTGAACATTGTCCTGGACCCCATTTTCATTCTCCCCTGGGGGCTGAATATGGGTGCCGCCGGGGCGGGGCTGGCCACCTTTTTGTCTAACTGCGTGGCCTGCTGCTATTTCTTCGTTCTGCTCTTTGTCCGCCGCCGTACCACCTATGTCTGCGTTTCCCCAAGGATGGCGATCCCTACCGGACCTATTCTCCGGGGTGTGCTGGCGGTGGGTGTCCCGGCGTCCATCCAGAACCTGCTGAACGTGACCGGCATGACGGTGCTGAACAACTTCACTTCCTCGTTTGGCACCAACGCCGTCACCGCCATGGGCATCTCCTACAAGCTGAACATGATCCCCATGTACATCGCCATGGGCCTGTCCCAGGGCATCATGCCCCTGATGAGCTACAATTTTGGCGCCCGGAACATTCCCCGGGTGCGCAAAACTCTGTCCTTTGCCGGCAAGCTGTCGCTGAGCTTCCTGGCGGCCATGTCCGCGGTGTACTACCTGTTTGCAGGGGACCTGATCCGGCTGTTCATGAAGAATCCCGAGATCGTGGCCTACGGCACCCGGTTCCTCCGGGGCATGTGCCTGGGCACCCCGTTTTTGTGCCTGGACTTTCTGTGCGTCGGCGCGTTCCAGGCCAGCGGCAAGGGCCTGCTGTCCCTGCTGTTCGCCCTGGCCCGGAAAATTCTGCTGGAAATTCCTGCCCTGTTCCTGTTAAACGCCCTGTTTCCTCTCTACGGCCTGGCCTATGCCCAGACCTGCGCCGAGCTGCTCCTCTCCTTTGCCGCCGTGGCGGTACTGTTGAGGATGCTGAGAAGGCTGGAAAAAGAACAATAAATCTCGCCCCTCCTGAGAAAGGAGGGGCGAAATTCACGCCTCGTATTGAATAGCCCACAGGACCTCGAATTGGGGTTCCAGCCGCTCATAGTCCCAGAGCCTGCCGGAATTGGCCCGGCTGTTGGGATCGTGGATCTGAATTTTCCCGTCCCGGCACCCGGAGAGTACCATAAAATGACCGCCCTGGGTGAAATCTCCCGGGCCCACCACGCAAATTATGGGATTTCCCGCCTCCAGATTGGCCAGGATCCGCTCCTTGTCCAGAGGAAGCTCCGTGACCGTCAGCCCCAAATCCACAGCCCCCTCGCTGATCAGGGTCCAGGAGGAGCCGCTGCCCTTTACGCTATAATCATGGGCCAAGGCGTATTCCACCATTTTATCCGGGGAAAATTTCTCGTCCCCGGTGAGGTAAAAGCCCACCATGGCCAGGCTCACCGGGCCGCAGCCCGTCAGACCCACCACGTCGGCCCCGTATTGCAGATAGCCCCACCGCTTGTCCCACTGCAAAAACAGAGGCATTTCCGAGGGACGGCCTCCGTCGCCGTTTCCCCGGTATTCCGACAGGTCTACCGCGTGCTCCTTGCCGTACTCCATGGGGTATTGCAGCACAAATTCCTCGGTCTCCGGGTTGCGTACCAGCAGATTGATGAGGGACGTGGGATAGTCGCCCATCGTCAGCCCGTGGGCCTGGGCAAAGGCGGCGATGGTCCGCTCCGCCTCCGTAAGGGTGGGGTCCGGCGCGGAAACCGGCCGGTCGGTATGAGAGGGCAGGGGAGTGACAGAGGCCGCATGGGTCTGAGTGGGAGCGTCCGGGGTGACATCCGGGGTCACCGCCCGATAAACGGCAAAGATCCCGATCAGCAGGATTGCCACCACAATTCCAATCGCGCCGGAAAACCGGCGATTTTCCCTGTTTGCCATGCCCATTCCTCCTTACGCCCATCCTAATTATAGCGCAAGATTTTTCAAAAATATGTAAAAAGTCTGTGACAAAATCAACTTCCCGCCCGAATGACCCACAGATTCAAAATCTGCCCTTCCAGCTGGGCGTAATCCCACAGCTTTTGGGAGTTTTCCACACTGTTGGGGTCATTGACTCGGATTTGGCCGTTTTCGCAGCCGGAAAGAACAATGAAATGCCCTTCGGTGGTGAAATCGCCCGGTCCCACCACGCAGATGATGGGGTTTCCCACTTCCAGATTGGCAAGGATCCGGTCCTTGTCCAGGGGGATCTCCGTCACGTCCAGGCCCAGGTCCACGCCGCCCTGGCTGATCAGAGCCCATTCGGTGCCGTTGCCCCAGCTATAGTAGCCGTTCTCCAGAGAGTAGGCGATCATTTTCTCCGGTGAGAAGGCGGGATCGCCGGTGACATAGTACCCCGCCATGGCCAGACAGACGGGCCCGCACCCCGTGAGCCCCGCCATGTCGGAGCCGTATTGCAGATAGCCCCACCGCTCGTCCCACTGTAAAAACAGAGGGACGCCCTGGGATAGGTCCACGTCGGAAAGATCCACGGGATGCTCCTTGTCGTGCTCCAGGGGATAGTCCAGGACAAAGCGTTCCGTCTCCGGATTCCGCTCCAGAAGCTGGATCAGGGACGCTGGATAGTCCGAGATGGAAAGGTTCCGGCTTTCGGCAAAGGCCATCACCGTCTGCTCTGCCGGAGACGGATTTTTGAGGGCGCAGAGCTGCCTCGCGTCCCGGAAGACCAGGGGCCCGGTGACGAGACAGAGGACCAGCGCCAGAGCGGCGATCGTAATGGTGTTGCGGCGCATATTAAGATTCCTCCTTTTTGAGATCTGCCAATATTTTACCATCGGAAGGTTTAAGAAGTCTTTAAGACTTCCTTAAGAATTGCGGTTGAAAACGCTTTAGATTTTCTGAACACAAGATTACCGGAAAGGTGCATCACGACTGCATCAGAAAAAAGAAATCTTTGGGAACTTTTTAAAAACAGTTGACAAAAACAGCCCGTGGGGTTATAATAACTGGGCCTGCGAGAGTGTTGGAATGGTAGACAAGCACGTTTGAGGTGCGTGTGGTGACCGCCGTGTGGGTTCGAGTCCCATCTCTCGCACCATCTAGAGACAATAAAAAAGATATTGTCCCCGAAAAGCCTTGCGCCGCAAGGCTTTTCGGCGTTCTAAGGGGCGAAATTTCGGGATTCAAAACCGTAGATATAAAATGCGTTTTTTCCGCTTTTTGTAGACTTGAACCCTCGTGGAAGCCAAATATCGCAAAAGTTAAGATGAGCAGGCAGGAAAAATCCCGCCTGCTTTTCGTTTTTTCAGAGCCAATCATTTTTTGATTATATTCGCCGCCTCGGTGCGGCAAACTCTTTAAGTCTTTTTTGACATACTGCCAAGGCCAGGGACCGTGCAGGTCCCTGGCCTTGGGATTTGTGGGTGATGTAGGGATTTTTCCCCGCGCAATGTTTTAGTTGAAGACGGTCTCCTCCAGGGTCTGGGTCTCCAGGTCCAGGATGTACCGCATCTCATGCAGGCCCTTGGACTGGCAGATATAGACTTGATTCTCGTTCAGTTCATCGAACGCCATATACCGGCAG
>CANRQC010000039.1 GCA_947632695.1 uncultured Oscillospiraceae bacterium
CACAGGTCGTTGGGCGGGGCGTCGGGAGTCCCGGGCCGCCAGATGTAGTAGTCGTGGTAGGGGTTGTCCCTCCCCTTACGGGCCTCCCGGAACCAGAAGTGCCGGTCGGAGGTGTGGTTCAGCACCAGGTCCATGATGATGGAGATGCCCCGCTTTTTGGCCTCCGCGATGAGCTTTTCCATGTCCCCCATGGTCCCGAAGGGGGGCCAGATGGCCCGGTAGTCGGAAATGTCGTAGCCGTTGTCCACCTGGGGAGAATCGTAGACGGGACTCAGCCAGATCCCGTCGACGCCCAGCTTTTCCAGATAGTCCAGCCGGCTGATGACGCCCGGCAGGTCCCCGACGCCGTCGCCGTCGGAGTCCTGAAAGCTCTTGGGGTAGATCTGGTAGAAAACGGCGGACCGCCACCAGCCTCGTTTGGTTTTATCCAGCATATTGTTCCTCCTGTTCCAGGGCCTGATAGACCCGCAGCAGCTCCCCCACGCTCCAGGCCTGGGCAAAGCAGCCCTTGGAGGGGCCGGGGGTCCCCCCGTCGTAGATTTCCGGCAGCTGGCCCACGCAGCCCTCCCGGAGCAGCCCCGCCATGGGCGCGAGCCATGCGCGCACCTGGGCGATGGCCTGGGCGGAGCAGCCGTTCACCTTCAAATACGCCAAATACCACGCCCCCAGGGGAAAGGGCCAGACCGTCCCCTGGTGGTAGGCCAGGTCCCGCTCCTTTTGGGGACCCCCGTAGAAGGGATGAAACTCCGGGTCCTCCGGGGAGAGGGTCCGCAGCCCGCAGGGCGTGTACAAATGGCGGTATACTGTCTCCACCACCCGTTTTTCCTGGGCCCGGGAGAGCATGGTAAAGGGCATGGACACCGCCCAGATCTGATTGCAGCGGATCTGCTCGTCGGCCTGGGTGCCGGAGAGCACATCCTTCAAATACCCTTTGTCCTCCATCCAGAAGGCGGAGACAAAGCTGCCCTTCACCCGCTCCGCCAAAAGGCCGTATTCCGTCCCCGGCTCCCCGACCAGGGGGGCCAGGGCCTCCAGGACCCGCAGGGCGTTGTACCAGTAGGCGTTGATCTCCACCGGCTTGCCGTGGCGGGGGGTGGGCAGGATGCCGTCCACGCACACGTCCATCCAGGTCACCTGGTCCAGCCCTTCCCCGGCCCGGATCAGACCGTCGGCGTCCATGGCGATGGCGTGGCGGGTCCCCGCCTGATAGGCCCCCACGATCCGCTTCAAAACCGGCCAGGCCTCCCGGACAAAGTCCACGTCCCCGGCGTCCCGGTAGTAGAGCCAGACGCAGTTGATCAGAAGCAACGCCGCGTCCACGGTATTGTACCTGGGCGGGGCGTCCCCCTCTGGGAACAGATTGGGCACCAGGCCGTCCCGCTCATAGGCCAGGAAGGTGCCCAGGATGCTTTTGGCGTCCTCGTACCGGCCCCGGGCCAGGACGCAGCCCGGCAGGGCGATCATGGTGTCCCGGCCCCAGTCTCCAAAGAAGGGATAGCCCGCCATGATGGTCTTCCCCCCGGTGGAGGGGCGGTCGGCAATGAAGGCGTCCGCCGCCCGGGCAAGCTCCCGGGCCACTGGGTCGTGGAAGCCGATATCAAGGGCCTTCCGGCGGCGGCACATGGCCCGCCAGATCTCCTCCGCCGGCTCCGTCGGCTCCGCCGTGGAAAAAACCAGCGTCAGTTTGCCCGTTTCCGCCGGCGGAACTGTCAGAACCGCCTGGGGTCCGGCGATCCCCAGGCCCGTGGACGGGCGACCGTCCTTTTCATCGTCGGCATAAAAAAGCGTCTCCGTCTCCGGGGGAAGGTCCTTCCAGACGCCGCTGAAATCCATGTGCAGCTCCCAGCCCGCCCACCGGACCGTCAGGCCGGAGACCGTCACCGGCGCGTCGGGGTCCGTGGGAAAAACCGGCCGCACCCGGAGGGCGCAGGGACTGCCGCCGGCGTTTTCAAGCTCATAAAGGACGGCGGCGGTATTCTCCCCCTGCTTGACCGCGCAGCGGCGGGTGATGGTCGTTTTCCCCACCCGGTACCGCCATACCGGCCCCTCCTCCCAGGTGAAGGATTCCAAATACCGCCACCCCTCCTCGGGTTGGCGGGGCCCGGCGAAGGTCTGGGAGGAAAGGGGGCGCTCCCCCGTTCCGAAGTCCACCGTCTCCGCCAGCCGGTGGACCAGGCACTTGCGCAGGCTGGGGGATTTGGCCCCCACCAGCAGGCCCTGATCCCGGCGGGTGACGGAAAAGGCCGCCGAGGTGGAGGCGTAGCCTCCCAGGCCGTTGGTCAAAAGCCAGCAGACGCCGTCCTTTCCGGGGTCTATCTCCCGGGCGGTATAGGTAAAGCGCATCCCGTTTCCTCCTCTTTTTCCCGCCTTGAGCGGGATCCTGGTGGCATTATAAAATGGATGGCAGGAATTGTCAAGACAGGCCCCGCCGGGTTTTCCCGGGAAAAATGGGGAAAGCCCTTGCGTTTTTGGCTATTGGCTGTATAATAAAGACAGTTGTTAAAAACCGGGAAGGGGCGTTTTTTATGACACTGGAAAAGGCATTCTATAAGTATATTTCCGAAGGGTACACCTCCTTGTACCTGGGGCCGGTCCTGGTCCTTCTGGGCGGGGTCATGTTCGTCGGGGAATCGATCCTTACCTATCTGGTGGGGCTGTTCCTCATCGTCCTGGGGGCCTATATGGTCTACTGCTGGTTCCGGGACAAAAAGAAGATGGATCAGCAGATGGAGGTCTGGCGGAACACCGGGGTCCTCCTGGGCCTGCTGGCGGAATTTCAGCAAAGCGCCCCGGTTTTCAAGGACACCCTGCGCTTAGGCCAGACCCACCTCTTCCCCAAGGGGATCGGAAAAATCCTGACCTACGGCGAGCTGACCCAGGTCTACCAGTACGTCCTCAAGCGCAATTTCATGGAGAGCCGCCGGGAGCTGCGGGCCGTGGTCGCGGGAAAGGAGATCACCCTGGCAAGCCTCCCCCTGAAAGGCAAGGGGGACGAGGACCTGAAAAAGGTGGTGGGGTTCCTTCTGCTGAAGAATCCCGGCATCCATGTGGGCTACAGCAAATGAGCAACGCGCAAAAGTCCCTCACTTTTCGTGAGGGACTTATATTTTTCTCCGTCTTCTCCGTCTGGGCGAGGGGCCCGGCAGCCGGATGGCGATCTGCTCATAGGGCAGCCGCCGCTGGCGGGCGTCCATGGCGGAGACCGCCTGCCGGATCAGCTGGTCCCATTCCAGAGCGGTGCGGTGCCCGTCCAGACCGGTGGTGAGATAGGGGCAGGCCCCCAGCCGCGCCTTGCCAAACCGCTTGGCGAAGGCCCGGTCCACCCCCAGAGCCACGGCGTAGGGCGCCAGGGTGAAGAAGTACTCCGGGTCCTCCCGGCGGAGCCGGTGCAGGTCCTGGGGCGCTGCCCGGCGGAGGAAGTGGCGCAGACCCAAGATCTCCGCCATAATCTGGCGGCCAAGGCCGCTGCGCCGCCCGCCGTAGGCGGCGGCAAGTCCCGCCGCCAGCTCCCAGGCCATCAGGCCCAGAGCCAGGGGAACGCCGGAGGCCAGGAACCCCAGCAGCAGATACATCAGGCACCCGGCTATGGCCCAGATCAGGGGCCGCCGGTTCCGGGTGTGGAGGCAGTAGGCCCAGCCCTGGATCCCCCAGGCGCAGACGCAGCCCAGGACCCCGAACAAAGTTCCGGTCAGGCCGCCCAGGAGCCCTTCTCCCCCCAGGGGCGCCCCCAGGGACATGCCGCCGAAAAGCCCCGCCGCCGCCGCCAGTACCCGGAACAGCTTGGGGTTGCCGGTGCCCCGCTGGAAATAGGTCCGGGTGTGGGGGGTCAGGGTGGACATCTGACGGCTGAGCTGGGCATAGCGGACGCCGGTGCCCTCCACCATGCGCCGCTTGCCGAAGATGGCCCGGAAGCAGCGGCACTCAAAATCGTCCCGCTCGTTGCCCATCTCCATCCGCTTGTGGAGCAGCACCCGTCCGGTACTGTCCAGCTGGATCAGGATATAGCCCAGCTGGGCCCAGGTCAGCACCAGGGCCGTCAGATCCAGGCCCTGGCCTGTAAGGGCGCAGGGCAGCTCCCCCGCGGAAAGGCCCTCCGGCGGCAGGGTAGTCCGCTGCCGCAGCACCGGCAGGCACCGGAGGAACACCAGCCAATACAGCGCTGCCAGGCCGATGCAGACGTACATGGCCACGTCGTCCATGTCCACCGTCCAGGTGCGGACTTGGGTCTGGGGGAAGGCCTCCTCGGACACCTCCAGGGTCATGGTCAGCGATTCCAGGTCCCGGAGTGCCTTGGTCACGGTCCCGCTGAGGGTCGCGCCCTCCACGGCATAGGTGATGTCCGATTCGATGGCCTGCAAATAGTAGGAGCTGGAAAAGGACGGCACCGTGGTGATGTCCGCCGGCAGCGTCACGGAGAAATTAAAGCCGGTCACGGGATAGGAAAAGCCCGACAGCAGCGGAATGCTGAGCATCAGCCGGTCCGGGGTCTCCGCGTCCCCGTCGTGGTCCTGATAGGCCACACTGTTGGGAAGGGAATAGGAGATCAAAACCTGGAAGTCCCCCGCCACCGCGCCGATGACCCGGGAAAGGTCCACCTCCTGGCGGCTGCCGTTGCGGCGAAGGCTGGCGCTGACGCCGCTGAGCAGCACATTGCGGGCGTTGCCGGGGACGGGGAAGCGGAGATGCTCCACCGGGGAATCCAGGTGGATGCTCACGGTGAGGCTGACCTGGCAGGTACCGTCGCTGGCCACGGTGGTGTGGTTGTCAATGCCGCTGGCGTTGGTGACGGCATAGGCCGTCCCCGCCAGCAGGCTCAGGGCCAACAGCGCTGCGCAGAGGGCCAAAAATCGCCGCATGTTCTTCCCCTCCCTTCTAAGCAAGATCGAAAGTCCATTCGGTTCCGGCGGCAGGTTTAAGTTCCCGGAAAAAAGGGAAAAACCCCGATTTTTTCCAAAATACCGCCATTACTCGGCTATTTTACCACGAAAGGATGAGAAATGCAACCCCCAAGGCCACCTCCTCCCGCCGGCCCCTGGAAAAACGCGAAAAGCAGGGGAAGGCAAACGCCTTCCCCTGCCGGGTGCTATGGAAATTACTCGATGCTCAGGCTCACGTTGGGGAAGTTCTCGTCCTTCAGACCGGCCTCGTAGTCGGCGTCCACAACCAGGGAGCCGTCCTTCAGCTTGGCCATCAGGGCCTCGTACTCGGCCACGGTGTAGTTCTGCATTCTCCAAGAATCGGCGGCGGTGGGCATGCCAACCGCGTCGTCCTTGGCGCCCAGCACAGTGCTGTTACCGCCCAGATCGTCCCACTCGCCGGCGTAGAACTTTTCGCAGGCGAACATGACGGACTCCCGCAGGCCCTTCATGGCGGAGGTGATGACGGTGTCGGAGTCGCCGGCCTGGTCCACGTCCACGCCGATGACGTAGCCGTCATTGGCAGCGGCAGCGGCGAAGGCGGACTGGCACATCTGGCCGCCGCAGGAGTAGATCACTTCGGTGCCGGCGGTGTACCAGCCGTTGAGCATGGTCTGCAACTCGCCGGAAGCGCCGAAGCCGGCGCCGTACTGCCAGGAGTACCGCATCTCCACGTTCACGCCCATTTCAGCGGCAGCCGCCTGGGCGCCCTGGACGAAGCCGTAGCCGTAACGGCAGCAGGCAGGGTTGGTGCCGCCGCCACCGCCGGAGAAGCCCAGCTTGGTGAAGCCTTCCTTCACGGCAGCGTAGCCCACCAGATAGCCGGCCTGCTCCTCCTGGAAGGAGATGGGGGCGATGTTGGTGAGGATGGGAGAGGTGTTCTCTTCGTTTTCAACGGTGGGCTCTTCCTGGATGGGATAGCCGTCGATGAAGACGAACTTGGTCTCCGGATACTCCAGAGCGGCCCGGCGCAGGGCGGTCTCCTGCAGGAAGCCGGCGCAGATCACGATCTCAGCGCCGCCGTCCACGGCGGCCTTCATGGCGGTGAACCGGTCATCGTCGGTGGCAGAGGAGCCGTTAGCGGGCTGATAGTACTTGTAGGACTTGTTGTTCTCGGTGGCGTAGCGCTTCACGCCTTCCCAAGTGCCCTGGTTGAAGGACTTGTCCTTCAGCTGGCCCACGTCGGTAACGAAGGCGATGGCGTACGTGCCGTCATCGGACGTCATGGTGTCGGGGATGGCGTCATAGTCGTAGGCAGTGTCGCCCTGGGGTTCGCCGCCCTGGGTGCCCGCGGGCTCGCCGCCCTGGGTGCCTTCGGGGGCCTTGGAGCCCTCAGGCGGGTTGGAGCCCTGGGCGCCGCCGGTGGACTCGGTGCCGCCGGCAGGGCCGCAAGCGGCCAGCAGGCCCATGACCATGATCGCCGCCAGGATCAGTGCGATGATCTTTTTCATTCTTTTTCCTCCTGTTTGTAATTTGATTTTTAAGCATTGATTCCAATGCCGTGCCTATTGTGACATATTTTTGGAAAAAAATCAACAGGTTTACGCATCTTTTGTAGAAACGCACAACTCCATCGGGAAAAACTGGCCATTTTGCCGCCAATATTTCACTTTAGCGCATATACTTTTCCGCCTGGAAGCCGCCGGGCAGCAGCTCGGATAGGGTCCTTTTTTGCCAGCCCTCCGGGCCCCCGTCCAGGTAGATGATAAAGTCGTCCCCGCAAAATTCCCGCATCACCTGGCGGCACACCCCGCAGGGCGGGAAGAAGCCGGTGAGCGCCCCGTCCTTTCCGCCGCAGACGGCGATGGCGGTAAAGGCCCGCTTCCCGTCGTACACCGCCTTGAAAAAGGCGGTTCGCTCGGCGCAGACCGTGGGGGTATAGGTGGCGTTTTCGATGTTGCAGCCCTGGTACACCGTCCCGTCGGCGCACAGCAGCGCCGCCCCCACCTGATAGTGGGAGTAGGGGGCGTAGGCGTGGGTCATGGCCTCCCGGGCCAGGCGGATCAGCTCCTCCGGCGACATGGCGCTCCCTCCTTTAAAGAATCTGCCCGGCGAAGCTGGTCCCCGGCGTGTCCAGCTTTACCCCCAGCAGCTCCGCCGCCGTGGCTGCGATGGCGGCGAAGGTGGGCAGGGTGCCCAGGTTGACCGGCCGGACCTTTTGCCCCAGGACCAGCAGGGGCACATACTCCCGGGTGTGGTCTGTGGTGGCGGTGTAGGCCGGGTCGCAGCCGTGGTCCGCCGTGATCATCACCGCGTCCTCCGGCCCCAGCTTGGCCAGGAATTGGGGCAGCCACCGGTCAAATTCCGTCAGGGCCTTGGCGTAGCCGTCGATGTCCCGCCGGTGGCCGTAGAGCATATCAAAGTCCACCAGATTTACAAAACACAGCCCGTGAAAATCCCGGTCCGCGTAGGCTAGGGTCTTTTCCAGCCCGTCGGTATTGCCCTTGGTGTAGACATGCTCGGTGATGCCCGCCCCGGCGAAAATGTCGAAAATTTTCCCCACGGCGATGGAGTCCATCCCCGCCTCCTTTACCGCGTCCAGCAGGGTGGCCTTCGGCGGCTCCAGGGAGAAGTCGTGGCGGTTGGTGGTTCGGTAATACTTGCCGTTTTCCCCCAGGAAGGGCCGGGCGATGACCCGCCCCACCCCGTGCTTGCCGGTGAGAATTTTCCGAGCGATGCGGCAGTCCTCGTAGAGCTCCTCCAGAGGCACCACCTGCTCATGGGCGGCGATCTGGAACACAGAGTCGGCGGAGGTGTACACGATCAGGTCCCCGGTGCGAACGTGTTCGTCGCCGTAGGCGTTGATGACCTCGGTGCCGGACCAGGGGGCGTTGGCCAGGGTGCCCCGGTGGGTGGCCGCCCGGAAGGGGGCCAGCACCTCCTCGGGAAAACCGTTGGGATAGGTGGGCAGAGGCTCCGGAGACACCACGCCCCCGATCTCCCAGTGGCCGATGGTGGTGTCCTTGCCCATGGAGGCCTCCGTCAGCCGGGCCACGGCGGCGGCAGGCGCCTCCGTCCGGCCCAAAAAGTCCAGGCCGTCCACATTCCCCAGGCCGGCGGCCTGGAGATTGGGAATTTTCAGCTCCTTAGACGTAGCGCAGGCGCGGAGGGTGTTCACCCCCACGTCCCCAAAAGCCGGGGCGTCCGGCATGGCCCCCGCGCCGCAGGAGTCCAGCACGATCAGGAATAGCCGCTTCATTTCTTATTTCCCCTCCATGGCCGCCGCCACGTCCAGGGCCACCTTCATCATGGTGGTGAAGGCGTTCTGCCGCTCGGCGGAGGTGGTCTCCTCCCCGGTGAGGACGTGGTCCGAAATGGTGCAGATGCACAGCGCCCGCTTGCCGTACCGGGCGGCGTTCATGTACAGGGCGGCAGCCTCCATCTCCAGGGCCATGACGCCCATTTTTTTCAGGCCGTAGACGCTGTCCAGCCCCGCCGGGACCCCCTCGTGGTCGCCGTAGAACACGTCGGAGGAGTTGACATTGCCCACATGGTACACAGCCCCGTTTTCCTCGGCGGCCTTCACGGCGGCGGACAGCAGCTCGTAGGAGGCGATGGGAGCGAAGGTGCCGGGCAGATGGAACTGGCTGGCAAAATTGGAGTCGGTGCAGGCGCCCATGGCCAGCACCAGGTCGTACAGATGGATGTTCTCCTGGATGGCCCCGGCGGAACCCACCCGGATGATATTCTCCACGCCGTAGCCGTTGTACAGCTCGTGGGAATAGATGCCGATGGCGGGGATGCCCATGCCGGAGGCCATGACGGACACCTTGACGCCCTTATAGTACCCCGTGTGGCCCTGGACGCCCCGGACGTTGTTCACCAGCACCGGGTTTTCCAGGAAGTTTTCCGCGATAAATTTGGCCCGGAGAGGGTCGCCGGGCATGAGGACGGTCTTGCCAAAGTCCCCGGGCTTGGCTTCGATATGGGGCGTGGGGGTAGTTAACATAACATTTCCTCCTTCAATATTCCGAATTTTAATAGCTTCCGTCGTTTTTCAGGCCCTTGGCGATTTTCACGATCCGGGAGGTCCCCAGGCGGGAGGCGCCCAACTGGATGAATTTTTCCGCGTCGTCCAGGCTGGAGATACCTCCGGCGGCCTTGATCTTCACGTTGGGGCCGATGTGCTTGGCGAACAGCTCCACATCGTGGAAGGTGGCCCCGGCCTTGGAAAAGCCGGTGGAGGTCTTGATGTAGTCCGCGCCGGACTCCGTGACCGCCTGGCACAGGGCGATCTTTTCCTCGTCGGTAAGCAGGCACGTCTCGATGATGACCTTCAGGAGCTTTCCCCCGCAGGCCTTCTTCACGGCGGCGATCTCGTCCCGGACCGCGTCGTACTTCCGGTCCTTCACCCAGCCCAGGTTGATGACCATGTCGATCTCGTCCGCCCCGTTTTCCACGGCGTCGGCAGCCATGAAGCACTTGGCCTTGGTGGTGGCGTAGCCGTTGGGGAAGCCGATGACGGTGCAGATGGGCAGCTTCTCCCCCACATACGCCTTGGCCTGGGCAACATAGGACGCCGGGATGCACACCGAGGCGGTGTGATAGGTGATACCGTCGTCGCACAATGCCCGGATCTCCGCCCAGGTCGCGGTCTGGGAAAGCAGGGTGTGGTCGCATTTGGACAGAATTTCAGACAGTTCCATTTTCATTCTCCTTTATAAAAATGTTCTTTGACAAAAAAGCGCGCTTTTTCTACCCAGGGCCGCTTCTCCTGGGCACAGTCCCCTGGAACCTGGGTAAATTTCTCCCGGCATAGGACTTGGGCAAGGCCGTACCGCCGGGTGCGCAGCTCCGCGTCCCGGGCAGAGCCGTAGTGGTAGCGCATCTGCTTGTCGGTATTGACCTCCTCTTTAGGGTAGCCCAGCATGACGTAGGCGATCACGTCAAAATTCCGGGGGATCCCAAAGGCCCGGCGCAGCACGCCCTGGCGCGGCAGGTTGCAGATCCAGCAGCCCCCCAGACCCAGATTTTTGGCCTCCAGGAGCATATTCTCGATGGCCGCAGCCGCGCTCTGCACATAGTCCCGGTGCTTCCGCCCGGTGACGTACAGATCGTTCCGGTAGGTCACCAGCACCCCGCAGGGGGCCCGGAGGACCAGATCGAACCGGAGCTTTTCCATCTGGGCCCGGTCGGTCAGAACGATGAATTTCCACGCCTGGAAATTGCAGGCGCTGGGGGCGTAGAGCCCGGCGGTGAGGATTTTCTCCAGCAGCTCCTCCGGCACCTGCCGGTCCTGGAACCGCCGGACCGACCGGCGGGAAAAAAGGACCTCCTCAAATTCCATGGTTTCCCTCCTTAAATTCCATGCCTACAGGGGCAGGGGCTCCCCCATGCCGTGGAGCTTGATCCGCTTGCCCTCCCGGATACCCCGGACCCAGCACTTGTGACACATGGCGATGTAACTGTCGTTGCCCCCCAGCAGGAGCTGGGCCCCTTCCGTGACGATCTTGCCGTCGGCACCGATCCGGGCGTTGACCGTGGCCTTGGCCCCGCAGTCGCAGATGGTCTTGATCTCCTGGATGGTGTCCGCCACCTCCATCAGCCGCCGGCTCCCGGCAAAAAGATGGCACTGGAAGTCCGTCCGCAGGCCGAAGCACATCACCGGCACGTTGAAATCGTCCACAATGGCCCGGAGCTGGTCCACCTGCTCCTCCATCAAAAATTGGCACTCGTCCACGATGATCACGTCGCAGCGGCCCAGCTGATCGGCCTGGAACCGGGCGTACACATCCTTCTCCGGGGGCAGAATTTCCACCTCCGCCTCCAGTCCGATCCGGCTGCGCAGGCGGCTGGCCCCGTCCCGCACGTCGGCGCTGGGCTTGATGAGCCAGACCTTTAGCTCGTTTTCCTCGTAGTTGTATTTGGTGATCAGGGCCTGGGCGGTTTTGCTGGAGCCCATGGCCCCGTATTTGAAATAGAGCTTTGCCAAGGATAGACCTCCCTTTTATTTTTCACCATTATAACGGATTTTCTCGGAATATGCAAGCCTGATTTAGATAAAATACTCAAATGTGCCAAGCGGTGACACTTCTCTGCCCCTTTTGCCTCTGTTCCTCCACCCCAAAGGGTAAAGGGGCGAGGGAGCGGAGGTTTTTTCCGGCTCTTGGACCGACGGGAAGCCTCCTCCCCAAACGATCTAAAGCGCGGGGAGGCTCGTCAGAGCCTTTGGGCCTTCCCCCCGGGGATCCTGTTCCCGGCGGAAAGGGCCGCCGGTTTTCCCGGCGGCCTTGCCTATTTTAAGAATCTTCTTCCCTGCCAGGCGGGTGCGCGAGCAGCTTCTTAAGAAGCTTCAAATCCCGCTTCTGATGGCGATAATCGTCGTAGACGTCGTACACCGCCGCCGCCAGGGCCGGCAGCAAGATCAGCAGGTGCAAAACGCAGCACTTTTCCACGGTGAAGGGCAGACCCGTCAGGGGCGGGCCCTCCTCCACGGTCGGGACGGGAGCATCCGGCCCATCGGGAACGTCGGGAATGTCGGGGACATCCGGAACATCGGGGACATCCGGAACATCGGGGACATCCGGAACGGTGGACGCCTCCGGCCCGTCGGTGGGCGCAGGCGGGTCCGGCGGGGCCTGGGGCGGGGCGATGGTCAGCTTGCCGGCGACCCGGACAACATAGTTGCCGCGCACATCCTCGTCCCCATTCAAAACCCGCAGGCTCTCCAAGCCCGCCACCTCCGTGTAAACTCCCGGGTCCGTGCCGGTGATTTGGGCGTTCAGGATCAGGCTGTCGCCATACACAAGTTCGCCCTCCCGCAGATCCTCCTGGGTGATCTCCAAGGTTACGGGGTCGCCGGTATAAGGGCGGGTCTCCTCTCTGCGCAAGGTAAGTTCCCGCTGCCCGATCACAAAAACGGCGCTGGCCCGGGCCTGGGGCAGATTCTTCGTGGCGGGCCAAACCGCCTCCACTCTGTACGTTCCCGCGTCCTTCGGCCTTCCGGGGAGGGGTTCTTCCCCGGCTTCGCTTATTCGATAGTAGCTGATCTCGGGCTGGCTGTACCCCTCCGCGCCGGGGCCCTCCACCGCCGCCGCAGGCGCCGGCTGTTCGCCGTAGACAAGGCTCCCCTGCCGGACCGTGGCGGTGTAGGCGCTTTCCCCGGCGGCCCTGATCTCCAGGCAGCCGTCGGTGTACCGAATCGTCACGTCATAGCACCCCGCGTTTTCGCCGGTCACGGAAAAATCATCCGCCGTCAGGCCCATGGGGTAGACGCCGGCATCCACGCCGGCGGCATAGGCCCTTTTTTCGGATGCAAGAACCACCTCCAGGCCGGGGGGCAATGCCGGGCCACCCTCCGTCTCCACCGTGAAGCCCCCGATTTCGTGGAGCTTTCCGTCATACTTCGCTCCGTCCCGGTTTCCGGTGATCTGAACGGTCAGGGGGATCTTTTCGGCGGCCGTCACCGCCGCCCCGGAGGCGGAGATCCTTTCGCCGCCATATAATCCCTGGGCAAAGGCGGTGTTTTCGAGGACGCCGGCGTTCACATCCGCCGCCGTCAACACATAGGCCGTGGTGAAAGCGCCGCTCTCGCCGGGGGAAAGGGACGGGATGGTCTCTCCCAGCCCGGTCTGCGGATCGGTCACGGTGACGTCGGTGACCGTCACGTTTCCGGTGTTGGAAACCGTGACGGTGTAGGTGATGCTGTCGCCCAACCCAGCGCCGGTTTGGTCGGCGGTTTTCGCAACCGTCAGCGCCGGCGCGGGGGCGGGGATGGTCACGGCGGCAGCGTCCCAGGCGGAGACCTGGACGCCGAAAAGGCTGTACCCGGTGGCGGCGGCGGTGCCCGTCAGAGTTCGGCCTCCAAAGGAACGGATCAGTTCCTCCGTCACGGGGAAGGAGGCGGTCCGTTCCCTGGACTCCCCAACCGGAAGGTCGCCGATCTCCCAGTCCTGGCCGCCGGGGAGGATGATCCCCTCCATCCGGTCCTCCACCGTCACATTGTGAAGGTCTACTTGTCCATCGTTTGTGACCGTGACCGTATAAGTAACCGTATCGCCAAGCTGCGGAGCCGGTTTGTCCACGGTCTTGGTCACCTCCAAAGCAGGGCCGCGCACGGGAAATACCACGGTATCGGTGCTGTTGACGGTGGCGGTGGTGGTAAACGTGCCGTTGTCGGCGGTTTCGCCGTTATTGGTCACGTTCACCGTGCCATAATAGTTGACGGCGGCGAAAACCGTGGCCGTCACGGCGCCGTCCCGGGCGTCCTCCTCCCGGACCGTGTAGGGAAACGCGCCGGTCCAGACGCCGTCCTGATCGTGGACGGAAACGGTATAGGGCGTGTCCCCGATAATCACGGTGACCGCTTGCAGGTCCCGCTTAAAGCCTTGCAGCTGCTCGTTGTCATCCGGCGTAACGGTCAGATCCAGCGTGACGGTCTGGCCGATCTCCGCCTCCTCTATCCCCTCTTGCCGGATAGAGGCCGACAGCTTGGGGCGGTAGGCCGTCACATAGTGGTCCACGTTCTGGTTGGCGTGCATGGTGTAGGCGAAAACCACGCTGCCGTTTTGGGAAACGATCCCGCCCCGTAGGCCGGGGTTGGCGTGATTCTCATAGTACGCGCTGGTGATCAGGCACCCCGCCTCCGGCGTGACCGTGAAGCTGACGCCCACCCCGTCGCCCGTGAAATGCTGGGTGGTAAAGGTGGTGACCGAATCGTCGGAGACCACGGTCCAGTCGCTGGGAAGGACGGTCTTCCCCACGGCGGTGACGGCGCAGCGCTCCAAATGGAAGACAAAGCTGCCGGTCACCTGCTCCCCGGCGACTTCGGCCTGTTCCATGGCGGGTCCGCTCCGGCTGTCAGCGTAGACAGAAGCGCCCCGCACGGATCCAAGAAGCGCCACAGACAGCACAAGCATCATCATACGGCGAAATTTCATACGCTACCTCCTTATTCTGACTCCATTGAGCGAATGATTTCAAGGGGGAACGGGAAGGCCCGTTCCTCCCTTCATTCTATGCGCTTCGACACCGTTTGACATTTTTTATGGTCCGTGGGACCGGGAGGCGGGAAAAACAACGCCGCCCCGGGGCGTCCTCCACGAGGACGGCCCGCCGGCGCAGGGACGCTGTTTTACCGCTTTCAGCCTGCCTTTGTCGATCCTTGCGCCCCTCCTCCGCTTTTTTAGGTTGAAATTTCGCTCCTTTTCCTGTAAAATAACACTATCCGGCGGGAGGTGATACCGTGCTTCGTGTCCTACTTTGTGATGATGATGAATTGTTCCTGGACCGCGTGAAAAGCCGTGTGGAGGCGTTTCTGAGCAGCCAGGGGGAGCGGTTTGAAATTCGCGCCCACACCGACACCTCCCTGATCGCCGACCGGGAGCTGGCCCTTTGCGACCTGGCGCTGCTGGATGTGGACCTGGCCACCCCGGAGGACGATGGCATCGCCCTGGCCCGGCGGCTCCGCGCCTTCCGCCAGGACGCGGTGCTGATCTTCGTCACCAACTATGTAGAGTTCGCCCCGGCGGGGTATGAAGTCAACGCTTTCCGGTATATCCTCAAGCAGAATCTGGATCGGGATCTGCGTTCCTACCTGGAGCAGGCCCTGGAGCAGCTGAAAAAGCGGAGCGAGACCTACAAGATCCAGGTGGACGGGCGCATCATCGATTTGCCCCTGGATCAAATTGAAAGGTTTGAAATTCAAAAGCATTGCGTGGAGATCTATGTGCGGGATGCCCGCCCCGGCGGCAAGGGTACGATATACCGTATCCGCGGCTCCCTGTCGGAGATCGAGGCGGCGCTGGGGGAGCGGGGCTTCCTGCGGATCCACAAAAGCTGTCTGGTCAATATGCGGTTTCTGGTCCGGCTGTCCAGCCAGGGAGCGGAGCTGGACAACGGCACGGTCCTGCGGGTCAGCGAAAAGATGTACAACGACATCAAGAAAAAGTACCTGGCCTGGCGGGGGTGGCAATGATGGAAAATCCGCGGATCGGCTGGTTCCAGTTCGCGGCGGAGATCCCCCTTTAAAAAATAACAACGGATTCTGCCCCGGCGTGAAAAGCGCCGGGGCGGTTTTCCGCTTTCATGCCAGTTTTTTGGCAGTTGTGCCATAAAATTTGCCAAAGGGGACTCCGCCCCTTATACTGTTGGCAGGTGATGAGAAATGGCGCATTTGATTTCTTCCGTTGAGGAATACGAGGACGCCCCCTGGAAGGGGCTGGGCGATGATATGTATTTGACCAGTTTTATGCTGATCGACGAGCCTTGAAAGAAACGTGATCGTAGAGATGAAAAGAGAGCGGCTGATTTGCTATATTTTGGTCCTGCTCCTGTGCGTGGTGCTGATCCTGGCCATGTGGGCCAGCGGGGGAATCGGCTATCCGCGCTAGGATGGGCGGGAGCGGTCATTGACCGCTCCCACGGAAGGAAAAAACTCACAAAAAAACGGTTACAAAAAATGAGGAGGTATTACCATGCGCATGAAAAAAATTTTAGCCCTGGTGCTGGCGGTTATGCTGCTGCTCTCCGCCTGCGGGCCCAGCGGCAACGCCACAACCACCACCGGCGCCCAGGATTCGACCACGGGCGCCTCCGCCGCCACGGAGGCCCCCACGGAACCGCCAACGGAGCCCCCCACGGAAGGGGAGACGGCTGACTGGTATGTCCAGGCGCCCACGGCCCCGCTCTCCTACGCCGATCTGACAACCAAGGACCTTCCCTACTCCGGGGCTCAGTGGCTGATCGCCGGGGAGGCGGGCGCTACGATCTATGAAATCGCCGTCGAGGGCGGCGTGCTGCAGGTGCGGGACGCCCGGGGCTTCGGGGACCCGGTCCACACCGTTGCCCTGCCGGAGGAGCTGGCGACCGCCGTTGCCCTGGGCGGGGACGGCCAAGTGGGCTATGTGGCCA
>CANRQC010000040.1 GCA_947632695.1 uncultured Oscillospiraceae bacterium
GGATCTGCGGTTTTTCCTGCTGATTATGATCCAGACCGCCTTCTTCTGCGGCATCTTTATGGTCTTCCCCAACCGGCGCAACAGCCTGTTGGACTCTCTGCCCGGGGCGCTGCTGTCCAGCATCGGCTGGCTGGTGTTTACGGACGTTTTCTCGGTCTATGTGGAGCATTTTCCCAACTACGCCAATATCTTCGGCTCGGTGTACGCCGTGGCGCTGAGTATGCTGTGGCTGTACTTCTGCCTGTCCATCGTGTTTTACGGCGGGGCGCTGAATTATTATCTAATGGACCGAAAAAAATAGCCGCCGTTTATTCCCAGTTCATATCCCGGGGATAAAATGGGGAAAAAGGAGGCGTTGCCATGTTTGGTTTGGTCGCCGCGAATTTGGAGGAGCTGACCCAGGCGGAAAAGGACCGCTACGGGGCGGTGTACTGCGGCATCTGCCGGGAGATCCGGCTGCGGGCCTCCTCCCTCTCCCGGCTGGCTCTGCGCTACGATATGGCCTTCCTGGCCCTGCTGCACATGAGCCTGTACGAGCCGGAGGAGGATCATGGGTCCGGCGCCTGCGGGCTCCATCCCTTCCGGCCCCGGGCCTGGGTGGACTGTGAGCCTGTCCGGTATGCCGCGGACATGAATCTGATCCTGGCCTATTACAGCGCCAGGGACCACCAGCAAGACGACGGCAGTCTCTCCGCCGGGGCCATGGCCCGGATCCTTACCAAGGGGGTCCAGCAGGCGGAGGAAGCCTATCCCCGGCAGACCCAGGCCATCCGTCAGGCCCTGGAGACCCTTTCCCGGCTGGAGGCGGAAAACTGCTCCAATCCCGATCTGCCTGCCGGATGCTTCGGTCAGCTGATGGCGGAGCTGCTGGTATTTCAAGAGGACCGGTGGGCCCCCACTCTCCGGCAGATGGGCATGGCCCTGGGCCGGTTCATCTACCTGGCGGACGCGGACATCGACTACCGCGCCGATCAGAAAAAAGGAAGCTACAATCCCTTCCTCGCCATGGGCGGCGGGGAGGACCGGGGGGCCTGGGAGCGGTACCTGGTGCTTGCCATGGCCCGGTGCGCCGACGAATACGAGCGGCTGCCCCTGGTGCAGGACAAGGGGATCTTAGACAATATTCTCTACAGCGGCGTCTGGGCGGAGTTCCACCGGCGGCGCAAGGACAAGGCAGGAGGGGAAGCGCATGGATGACCCTTATAAGGTTTTGGGCGTCAGCCCCGACGCCTCGGATCAGGAGATCAAGCAGGCCTACCGGAAGCTGGTGAAGCAGTACCATCCCGACCGGAACCCCGGCGACCCGGTGGCCGCCAAGAAGATGCAGGAGATCAACGCCGCCTATGAGCAGATCAAGAACCCGGAGAAGGCCCAGCCCTCCGGCGGCGGTTCCGGCAGCTATGGCGGGTACGGCGGGTACGATCCCTTCGGGGGCTACGGCCCCTTCGGCGGCTACCAGCGGACCTACCGCCAGGAGGAGCAGGGGGACCCGTATCTCCGCTCGGCCTATCAGTACATCGTCTACGGCCGGTATCAGGAGGCGCTGAACGTTCTCTCCTCCACCCAGGACCGCTCCGCCAGGTGGTATTATCTCAGCGCCCTGGCCAACGACGGCCTGGGCAACCAGATCACCGCCATGGAGCACATCCGCCGGGCGGTGAGCATGGAGCCGGACAACATGGAGTATCTCCAGGCCCTCCGGCAGATGGAAAACGGCGAGGCGGCCTATCGCCGTCAGGCCGGTTCCTACCGGGGCTTCACCACCGGCGGGTCCATCTGCCCCTCGCTGTGCATGTGCTATCTGGCGCAGATGTTCTGCTGCCGGGGCTACTACTGCTGCTAAACCGGAATATAAAAAAGCATGGACAGGCCCTTCCTGTCCATGCTTTTTTGCCTTTTCGGAGAACGGTTCATTTCAAAGTGGAGCTGCTGTTGAGGATCAGGCTGCTGTACAGGAACAAGACGTCCTGGCCGTGGAAGTCGATGAAATTGCCCAGATAGCTGCTCATGAGATAGCGGATATCCACCACCGTCACCGTCTTGTACCCCTGGACCAGCAGGGGCACCATGGAGCTTCCGAAGGAGTCCCGGAAGACGATCAGCTCCCGGTCGGTATCGGCGTTGGGATTCTCGATGGTCAGCAGCGCCGCCGCGCCGGAAAGAAACACGTCGTACAGGTCCCGGCTGCTCAGCTTGTCCAGGTCGTAGACCTGAGTCTTTTTATTGTTCTCGTAGTTGAACACGGTGCAGCCCCGGAGCAGGTCGCTCTGGAGGTAGTAGATGGTCTCCGGCTCCATGGGCAGGGCCGCCTGGCCGTAGTAGACGCCGTAGAAGGGCTTTTCCACCGCCGTGGGGGTGTAATCCCCCTCCTTTGGCTCCGGGATCCCCAGGGCCCGGCAGAGGGCCCCCGCCGCCGGGAGCAGCCGCTCCTGGCGCCAATGGGTGTCCGTGCGGTAGTAATCCGTGCCGGAAAGGTAAGAGGTAATGTCCACATAGCTTGCCCAGGGCAGACCGGATGTGATCTTTTCTTGCAGGAGGGCATAGTCCATGGCGGGGTAGCCGTTGGCTTGAGCCAGGTAGAAACCCTTGTCCGGGGCCATGGTGAAGTAAATTTTGGAGCCGGTGTCCTTTAAGTAGGCGTCGTACACGTTCTGGAACCGGGAAACGGCATAGTCCACCGATTTTTCGTCCAGGGGGTACTCCACCTTGGCGGCGTAGCCGCCGGCGATATAGATGCCGTTGTTGTCCTTCTGCCCCAGGCAGTAGTAGTGAAACAGGGCCTTGAGCTGCCGGAACTGGTCCCGCAGGGGGAACTGGTCCAGGCTGTAGCTTTCAAAATCCGTCATAAAATTCCCGGACAGGACGTTTTCCGCCGTCAGCTCCGGCATTTGGTCCAGCTTCCGCCGCTCGGAGACGGACACCTCCTGCTTGGGCCCGAACCAGGCGAAAAGCGCCAGGCCCAGCCACACCGCCAGCACCGCCGCCGCGCCCAGGAGGTATTTTCGGTTTTCCTTCATCATCCCGCGCCTCCTTAGAACCGGAAATAGAGGAAGGGATTATAAGACCCATCCACCAG
Organism: uncultured Oscillospiraceae bacterium; assembly: GCA_947632695.1. Classification (GTDB taxonomy): domain Bacteria; phylum Bacillota; class Clostridia; order Oscillospirales; family Oscillospiraceae; genus Faecousia. Next base: position 3,077 of record CANRQC010000040.1, read on the forward strand.
GTAGCCGCTGCACAGCAGCAGCAGCACGATCAGCCCCACCGGCTCCAAAACCGCCCGGACCTTCTCCGGCAGCTTCTGTTCCAGCATTCTGGGCAGGGGCGTTGCCCCCACGAAGCCCAGGATAAACAGCACCAGATAGCTTTGCAGATAGTAGACCGTCTGGGTGGAGAGCAGCGGCAGCCCCGCAAGGCCGAAGAGGCCGGCAAAATCCTGCCCCGCCTGGGCCATGTCGTTGGCGTTGAACAGAACGAAGCTCAGCACCACCGCCAGCAGCACATAGCCGTGCCGCAGGACCTTGGGCAGCTTTTGCAGGGCCGGGACCCACTTTTCCAGCAGCAGCAGCGCCGCGAACAGCAGGCCCCACAGCACGAAATTCCAGGCGGCCCCGTGCCACAGGCCCGTTAGCATCCACACCGCCAGGATGTTCAGCAGCCAGCGGAATTTTCCCACCCGGTTGCCGCCCAGGGGGATGTACACATAGTCCCGGAACCAGCCCCCCAGGGTCATATGCCAGCGCCGCCAGAACTCGGTGACGCTTTTGGACAGGTAGGGGTAGTTGAAATTCTCCGGGAATCGGAAGCCGAAGATCCGGCCCAGGCCGATGGCCATGTCGGAATAGCCCGAAAAATCAAAGTAGATGTGCAGGGTGAAGGCAATGGCGTAGACCCAGTAGAAGACCAGGGATTTTTCCCCGGAGGCCCGGAACAGGGCGGTCAGCTCTCCAAACTGGTTTGCCAGCAGCACTTTTTTGGCCAGGCCCGTCAGGAACCGGCGCAGGCCCAGGTACAGATCGTCCGCATGAGTGGACCGCTCCTTCAGCTCCTGGGCAATGTCCACATACCGGACGATGGGCCCGGCAATGAGCTGGGGGAAGAAGGAGACGTAGGCCCCGAAGCTGATGGGGTTTTTCTGGGCCTCCGCCTGCCCCCGGTACACGTCCACCACATAGCTCATGCACTGGAAGGTGTAAAAGCTGATGCCAATGGGCAGGGCCAAATGGAGCAGAGGCGCCGCCAGCCCCGTGGCGGCGTTGAAGCTGGAGACGAAGAAATCCGCGTACTTAAACACCCCCAGCAGGGCCACCCCCGTCACAATGGATAAAATCAGCCACAGCTTTTTGACCTTCTTTGATTTGCTAAAGGAGATGGCCAGCCCGTAGCCATAGAAGGCCAGGATGGAAAAGACCATCAGCGCCAAATATTTCGGCTCCCCCCAGCCGTAGAAAAAGAGGCTGGACAGCAGCAGCACCGCGTTGCGGGGGAGCATGAGCTTCGGCGTCAGCAGGGCCACCAGGAAATAGGCCAGCGCCGTGGCCACGGCAAAGTAAAACAAAAACGGAACGCTGGAAAACAGCATGGGCGTCCTCCCTTCTCATGGGCCGCCGGGCTGGCGGCGGGGGCTTATCAAAAGCAGCGGCCGGGGGCCGCTGCTTTTTTCGGTTGCGCGAATCAGGGCATGGGGATGGCGACGCCGTTTAGCTTGCCTTCGCCCTTCTCGGCAAAGTCCAGCTCGCCGCCCATCACCTGCTGGAAGGCGTCCACGATGTCCTGGGCGCTGGTGGGGGTGTCGCCCTCGGCAAATTGGGAGTCGATCATGACCAGAATGACGATGTCACCCTTGCCGGCCACCATCAGGTCGTCGGCAGTTACACATTGCCACTTGTTAATCACGATATTGTCCTTCATCTGAGTGGCCACGTCGTGGGCCTTGGCGGCGTCCTTCACCTGGACCACCACCAGAGAGTAGGCGATCGAACCAATAAAGGGCTCCGAGACTACAATATCCGCCAGGTCGTCAGCATTTTCCAGGCCGGAGTAAAACGGAAAGTTTTCCTGCACCATGTCGCTGGGGATGTCCCCCACCATCATCGGCACGGGATGGATCTCATAGATCTGGGCAATCAGGGCGCTCAAGGGGCTGGCCTCAGGATCGGCGCCCTGGGTGCTATCCTCCGTGGGGGCTTCCGTGGTCCCCTGGGCAGGGGGTTCGGTGGGCTCGCTCTGAGGCGCGGTGGTGGTAGCCTGGGGCTCGGTGCTGCCCGGGTCAGCGGGGCCGCAGCCGGCGGCCAGGGCGATGGTCAGCGCCAGGACCAGCAGGATGGCAAAGTACTTTTTCATGTTTCATTTCCTCCATTTGATTTCGTTTTCTGATGTATGGCAAATCCCGCCAGAAGCAGGAGTATACCCATGGTCACGCCACTGGTATCGATGAGCACGTCGAAGAAGCTGGGCCCCCGGCCGGGGACGAAGCGCTGGATGGTCTCATCCACGCAGGCCGCCAAAAAGCCCCAGCCCAGGCCCCAGAGGGGGTACCGCCTCAACAGGGTATGCAGCCAGGTAAGAAGGGCTCCCAGGCAGGCAAATTCCGTAAAATGGGCCAGCTTTCGCAGCAGCCCCCCGCCGCTGGAAGCGCCGGTACTGGGCAGGAAAAACAGGATTTTATGAAGCAGCTCCTTCACAAAGTCGCTGATGGCTCCGGAAATTTCCCCCGGCAGCAGGGAGTTGCCCCAGATAAAGGCCAGGCACAGGCACAAAAGGGTCACACAGAGCCGCTTTTGCCGCTTTTCCGTCCCCATCACAAAACCCCCAAATGCTCCAGCAGAATTTTAACGCCCAGCAGGATCAAAATGACGCCGCCGGCGGCTTCCGCCTTTTTTTCGTATTTGCTACCAAAAATCGCGCCCACCTTCACCCCCAGGGCGGACAGGCAGAAGGTGGTCAAGCCGATGATGGCCACTGCCAGGAAAATGTTGACCTCCCCCGCCATGGCCAGGGAGATCCCCACAGCCAGAGCGTCGATGCTGGTGGCCACCGCCATGACCAGCATGGTCCCGAAGGACAGGTCCCCATCCGCCGCCTCTTCCTCCTGGCTCAAAGCCTCCCGGAGCATATTGCCGCCGATGAGGGCCAGCAGGCCAAAGGCCACCCAGTGGTCAAAGGCGGCGATGGCCTGGGCGAAGAGGCTGCCCAGGAAATACCCCGCCAGGGGCATCAGGGCCTGTGCACCGCCGAACCAGGCTCCGCAGGTGATCTGCGCCTTCCACCCGGCGCCCTTCATGGCCAGGCCCTTGCAGACCGATACCGCAAAGGCGTCCATGCTCAGGCCCACCCCCAGCAGCAGCAACTCCCAAAAGCCCATGTCCATCGCTCCTTAACAAGACAGGTTATTTTTTATTATACCAGGGGGAGGTGGCAGTGTCAAGGAGCCATTGGAAAATCAAGGCATTCCCGGGTGGGGCCCGTATGGATTATACAACTGTCAAAGGGGAGATTCCTTATATTTTTAATACTTTTACAAAAAATCGGCCCAGGTCTACCGATTTTTTAAGCAAATTTCTTGAAAGCAGTCCAAAACATGCTATAATAGCCGCAAGGATGGAAGATTGGACGCATCCATCAGTCGGAAAGGGAGGTCTGTTTCAATGAAAAAGTTTCTTTCAATCCTGCTCATCCTGCTGTTGCCGCTCTCCTGCGCGGCCTGCGGGGCCCAGGGGGCGGCGGGCACGGAAGCACCAGCCTCGGGCGGCACGGAGGAGCCCATCAGTCAGTTGGCAAATCCCCTGGAGCCGGTGGACAGCCCGGCGGAATACGAGATCCGGCTGGGCATTCAGGTCGACGCCCCGAAAGGCGCCGAAGCGGTCTCCTACGCCATCCTCTATCAGCGGATCGCGGACATCACCTTCCTATTTGATGGGCACGAGTACGATCTCCGGGCCGCCACGGAGGAGGAGGATTTTTCCGGCCTTTACGGCACCGAGGAGAAGACCGAGGAGCTGGACCCCGGCAAAAGCGCCGTCCTGACAGCGATCCGCGGCGGCGAGGAGGTCTACCTGAAGATCACCTGGAAGGAAAATGGCGTCACCTATATTCTGATGAATACCGACGGCGCTACGGCGGCGGAAATGAAAGCCGTCTTCGCTGCAATTCCGTAATCGCGCCGCCGTAAAAATACACAATGGAGGTATCTAAAATGGAATATCCCCTGCATGTGACCGCGCCGGCGGCGGTGACCTATGTGAGCCGGAATGTGCCCGAGGTGACCCTGGAGCAGCGGGAGCGGGCCCTGAAAGCCACCCACTACAACGAGTTTGCCTTCCCCGCGGGGATGCTGACGGTGGATATGCTCTCCGACTCCGGCACCACCGCCATGACCGATCACCAGTGGGCCGCCATGCTCCTGGGCGACGAATCCTACGGCCGGAACAAGGGCTACTATGTTCTGCTGGACGCCTTCCGGGATGTGTTCGAGCGGGGCGGCGAGAAAAACTGGAAGCGCTCCATCGACCTGATCCGCACCGGCTGCGCCGACATGGAGCGGCTGATGGACGAGCTGTACCTGCGGGAGTACGAAGGGGGCCTGTTTAACGGCGGCGCGGCCCAGCTGGAGCGGCCCAACGCCTTCCTGCTGCCCCAGGGGCGGGCGGCGGAATCGGTGCTTTTTGAGATCGTCCGGGGGATCCTGTCCCGGCGCTACCCGGGGAAGGTGTTCACCATCCCCTCCAACGGTCACTTCGACACCACCGAGGGAAACATCAAGCAGATGGGCTCCGTTCCTCGGAACCTGTACCGGAAGGAGCTGCTCTACCAGGTCCCGGAAGGGGGCGTGTACGAAAAGAACCCCTTCAAGGGGGACATGGATGTGGAAAAGCTGGAAAAGCTGATCCAGGCCCTGGGGCCGGAAAACGTGCCCTTGATCTACACCACCATTACCAACAACACGGTCTGCGGCCAGGCGGTGTCCATGCGCTCCATTCGGGAGACGGCCAAGGTGGCGGAAAAATACGACATTCCCTTCCTGTTCGACGTGGCCCGCTGGGCGGAAGACTGCTACTTCATCAAGGCCAACGAAGACGGCTACGCCGACAAGTCCATCGCCGAGATCGCCACGGAGATGTTCTCCTACTGCGACGGCTTCACCATGTCCGCCAAGAAAAACGGCCACGCCAATATGGGCGGGATGCTGGCCTTTCGGGACCGGGGCCGCTTCTGGCGGAAATTCTCCGATTTTAACCCCGACGGCACCGTGAAAACCGACGTGGGCGTGCTGCTGAAGGTCAAGCAGATCTCCTGCTACGGAAACGATTCCTACGGCGGGATGTCCGGCCGGGACATCATGGCCCTGGCGGTGGGGCTTTACGAGGAGTGCAACCTCCGCTACCAAAAGGAACGGGTGGAGCAGTGCGAATACCTGGCCCAGGGCTTTTACAAGGCCGGCGTGAAGGGCGTGATCCTCCCCGCCGGAGGCCACGGTGTGTACATCGATATGGATCAGTTTTTCGACGGCAAGCGGGGCCACGACACCTTCGCCGGCCAGGGCTTCTCCATCGAGCTGATCCGGCGCTACGGCATCCGTACCTCGGAGCTGGGGGACTACTCCATGGAGTACGACCTGAAAACCCCGGAGCAGCAGGAGGAGCTGTGCAACGTGGTGCGCTTCGCGGTGAACCGGAGCCAGCTCAGCCGGGAGCATCTGGACTATGTGATCGCGGCGGTGAAGGCGCTCTACTTAGACCGGGAATCTATTCCAAATATGCGCATCGTCCGGGGCCGGGACCTGCCCATGCGGCACTTCCACGCCTTTTTAGAGCCGGTCCCCAACGAATAGCCCCGGCAGCGTCACGGCGGGAGCCGGGAGTTTTCCTCGTAAAAAAGAAACGCCGGGTATTTGGGAGGCGGGATCCTCCCAAATACCCGGCTTTTTCTTTTTCCAAAGGGCGCCCGTCGGCGTCTTATTCCTCCCGAATTTGGATGTGGACCTCCTCGAGCTGCTTTTCCGTGACGGCGCTGGGGGCGTCCATCATCAGGTCCTGGGCGTTTTTGTTCATGGGGAAGGGAATGACCTCCCGGATGGACTCCTCCCCCGCCAGGAGCATCACCATCCGGTCCACCCCGGGGGCAATGCCCGCGTGGGGCGGCGCGCCGTAGCAGAAGGCGTTGTACAGGGCCGGGAACTTGGCCTTGACGTCCGCCTCCCCCAGACCCACCAGTTCGAAGGCCTTCACCATGATCTCCGGATCATGGTTCCGAACCGCGCCGGAGCTCAGCTCCACGCCGTTGCACACCAGGTCGTACTGGTTGGCGTAGATATCCAAGGGGTCGACCTGGCCCCGCTCCGCCTTTTCCAGGACCTCCAGGCCGCCGGAGGGCATGGAGAAGGGGTTGTGGCAAAATTCCAGCTGGCCGGACTCCTCCCCGATCTCGAACATGGGGAAGTCCACGATCCAGCAGAAGGCGTACTGCTTCTCGTCCATATGGCCGGGCACCGCCGTGCCCAGCATCTTCCGGGCCACGCCGGCGGTCTTCCGGGCGCTGTTTCCGTCGCCGGAGGCGATGAGGGCCAGGCTGCCGGGGGTCATGCCCAGCTCCTTCAGCTCCTCTTCATGGCCGATAAGGAACTTGGCCACGCCGCCCACCAGGGCGCCGCCCTCGTCCATCCGGACCCAGTAGGGCTTCCGCCCCGCCTGGACCGCCACCTCATCGCAGAGCTTGTCGATCTGCTTCCGGGTCAGCGAACCACCGGAGCAGGGCACGATCTTCACCATGGCGGCCTCCTGGAAGGGGGCGAAGCCCTGGGTCTTCTTGGCCAGGTCCGTCATGTCCCCCACCGTCAGGTCGATGCGCAGATCCGGCTTGTCCGTGCCGTAGATATCCATGGCGTCGTTGTAGCGGATCCGCCGGAAGGGGGCCTGGGAAGCCACGTCGTAGGCGCCGTACTTGGCGAAAATGGGGGGCAGCACCTTCTCCATCACGCCGAACACGTCCTCCTGGGTGGCGAAGGCCATCTCCATATCCAGCTGGTAAAATTCGCCGGGGGACCGGTCGCCCCGGGCGTCCTCGTCCCGGAAGCAGGGGGCGATCTGAAAATACCGGTCAAAGCCGGCGGTCATCAGCAGCTGCTTGAACTGCTGGGGCGCCTGGGGCAGGGCGTAGAATTTGCCGGGGTGCTTCCGGGAGGGCACCAGATAGTCCCGGGCCCCCTCCGGGCTGGAGGCCGTCAGGATGGGGGTGGTGATCTCCAAAAAGCCCTCCTCCGTCATCCGGCGGCGCAGCTCCGCCACCACCTGACTGCGCAGAATGATGTTGGCCTTCACCGCCGGATTCCGCAGGTCCAAAAAGCGGTACTTGAGCCGGACGTTTTCATCGGCGGTCCGGGATTTGTTGATCTCAAAGGGCAGGGCGTTATAGCGGCACTTGCCCAGCACGGTGATGGCGGTGGGCTCCACCTCGATCTCCCCGGTGGGCTGCTTGGGGTTCTTGCTCTCCCGCTCCCGGACAACGCCGGTGACAGAGACGGTGGACTCCTTGTTGACGCCCTTCACGGCGGCCATCATCTCCGGCGTCCGCACCACCACCTGGGTGGTGCCGTAGAAGTCCCGCAGCACCAGAAAGGCGAAGTTGGCCCCCACCTCCCGGATATTTTCCAGCCATCCGGACAAGGTCACGGTTTTCCCCACGTCCGGCAGCCGCAGCTCCCCGCAGGTATGGGTTCTGGATTGGGTCATAAAGAAAAAGCCTCTCTTCTTTTCATATTTTTCGTGTATTGTCTCATAAAATGGGAAAAAAGTCAATCATTCCCCCGAAACTTCTAAGGAAAATCCCGCCGTCTCCAGCTCCTGAAGGCACTGGATCCCCTTTTCGCATCCGGCGCGGGCGCGGTACGCCTCCGAGGAGGCCACCACCGTTCCATTCCGGGCCCGGAGGCGAAACCGCCACTGTCCCGCCCGGTCCAGGTACAGCTCAAACCGGGGATTGCTCCCCGGCGCGTCGCCGGTGGTCAGGTCCGCGATCCCGGCGGTTTGAGCCGCCTGGAGGACGCCCCGGATCCCCCGGAGGCAGGCCGCCCGGGAGGCATAGACCTGGGAGGAGGCCACGGTCTCCCCGTTGGCGGCCCGAAGGTCAAATTTATACCCCGAAGAAGTGGCGCGAATAACGGCTTTTCCCATGGTTTTCCCCCTTCTGATATTATAATGTTTTCAAAAGCATAAGTCAAAGAAATGTATTTGTCTCTTTTTCACAGACTTGTCCTGATCTTAGCAAGAAAAATCGGAAATAATACACAATTTTGCTTGCAATTCACCAAACCGTGTGGTATGATAGGGGCAGTCAAGTAAATAGATGGATCGGATGAATGGCCCGGGAGAGACCGGACGCGGCGCCGAAGGGGTATGCGAAAACTCTCAGGCAAAAGGACCGGGCCAGGACGATGCTCCGTAGAGTGGGGGTTCCCCCACGCCGAAGGTGCAACCCGCCGCAAAAGCGGGGAATCTCTCAGGTATTTTGGCGGAGGCGCAGTGGGGGCACGCTCCCCCGCCGCGCCTCTATTTTTGTCCATAGGAAAGGAGAACGGAGATGATTATCACCCGAAAAAAGGAGCGGGCGGACCTGCTCGCCATGCTCCGGGGGGTCCGGCGGGCGGCCCTGGTGGGCTGCGCCAGCTGCGCCGCCGCCTGCCAGACCGGCGGGGAAAAGGAGCTGGCGGAAACGAAGGCCTTTTTGGAGGCCCAGGGCATCCAGGTCCTCGCCACCATCCTGCCGGAGGAGTGCTGCCACAAAATGCTGGTGAAGCGGGACCTGAAGGTCCTGCGGGGTTTGGACCTGGACGCGGTGGTGTGCCTGGCCTGCGGCGACGGGGTCCAGACCGTGGCGGACAATGTGGCGCTGCCGGTGTACCCCGCCAACGATACCTTGTTTCTCGGCCAGGTTGAGCGGGTGGGGATCTTCCATGAGTACTGCCGGATGTGCGGGGACTGCATCCTGGGCGCCACCGGAGGCATCTGCCCCGTGACCCGCTGCGCCAAGGGCCTGGTGAACGGCCCCTGCGGCGGCCAGAAGGGCGGCAAATGCGAGGTCAACCCGGAAAATGACTGCGCCTGGATCCTGATCTACCGCCGCCTGGAGCAGCTGGGGAAGCTGGACAGCCTCCTGGCCCCCGCGGGGCAGCGGCATGAACACGCCCATCCGGCCCATCTGAATTTGCGGGAGGGAGCCAAATGAGTCAGCTGGAAAAGGCCCTCGGGGCCGGTCAATTTGCTGTCACCGCCGAGGTGGCGCCCCCCAAGGGGGCGGATCTGGCCCCCGCCCTGGAGACGGCCCAGGCCCTCCGGGGGAAGGTCCACGGGCTCAATGTGACGGATATGCAGTCCGCCTGCCTAAAGGCTTCCAGCCTGGGGCTGTGCGTCGCCCTGAAGCAGGCGGGACTGGAACCGATCCTGCAAATGACGGGCCGGGACCGGAACCGGATGGCCCTGGCCGCCGATCTGCTCACCGCCGCCGCCTTCGGCATCGACACCGTCCTGGCCCTCACCGGGGACCACCCGGCGGTGGGGGACTGCCGGGACGCCAAGCCGGTCTATGATCTGGACAGCGTGGGGATCCTGGAGCTGCTGACCGCGCTGCAAGCCGGCCGGGACTGCGGCGGGAACCCCCTGACCGGCCCAGCCCCCCAATATTTTGGCGGCGCTTCCGCCACCCCCGTCTACGATCCCCTGCCCCTGCAAATTGCCAAGGTCCGGCGCAAGGTGGAGGCCGGGGCCCGGTTTATCCAGACCCAGGCGGTCTTTACAGCAGAGAGCCTGCTGCCCTTTCTGGAAGCGTTGGACCGGGCGGGGATTCACGTCCCGGTGCTGGCGGGGATCATCCCCCTGAAATCCGCCGGGATGGCCAAATTCATGAACGACCACGTCCCCGGCATCGCGGTGCCCCAGGAGCAGATCGACGCCCTGGCATCGGAGAAAGCCGCCGGCGGCAGTCCCGCCCAGCTGGGGATCCGAATGGCGGCGGAGCTGGCGGCCCGTCTTCGGGCGGAAAAGCTCTGCGCCGGGATCCACATCATGGCCATCGGCGGCGAAAAGTACATCCCCAGTCTGCTGGAGCAGGCTGGAATCGATATTCAAGAATAGGAGGAAGCCCATGAGCGAACTGAAACGAACTTCCCTGTACCCGGCCCACCTGGCGGCGGGCGCGAGCCTGGTGGATTTCGGCGGATGGGAAATGCCCGTCCAATACCCCACCGGCATTGTGGCGGAGCATCTGTACGACCGGCGGAAATGCGGCATTTTCGACGTGTCCCATATGGGCCGTCTGCTGGTGGAGGGGCCCGACCGGCTGGCCTTCCTGCAGAAGGTGCTCTCCGGCAACGCCGCCGCCCTGGTCCCGGGACGGGCCCAGTACTGCATGATCCCCACCGAGACCGGCGGCGCGGTGGACGACGCGTACCTCTATATGTATGCGCCCGAAAACTACATGCTCATCGTCAACGCCGCCAACACGGAAAAGGATCTGGCCCACTTTGCCCGGTATCTGCCGGACTACGACTGCCGCGTCACCAACATCACGGACAGCTATTCCTCCATCGCCGTCCAGGGGCCGGAGGCGGAGGCGATTTTAACGGAGCTGTCCGGAGCGGAAACCATCACCGGCCCGAAGAAAAACGACCTGGGACAGATCACCATTCAGGGCAAACCCGTCCGGGTGTCCAAGACCGGCTACACCGGCGACCCCATCGGCTACGAGGTGTTCATCGACGCCAAGGACGCGGTGTGGCTGTGGGATCTGCTGATCGACCGGGGGGCCCGGCCCACGGGCCTGGGCGCCCGGGACACCCTCCGGCTGGAGGCGGGGCGATGTTGGAGCAGTGGTCGGCCACGCGCTCATAGCTGGTGAGCAGGTCGTCGAGCACAAAGCCGAACTCCAGCGTGCAGGCGCCGGCGGTCAGGCGGGCGATGTGGCGGGCCTTGATGTCCCGCACAAGGCCGTCGATGACCTCCTCCATCGGCTCGATCTTGCCGGCGGCGTAAAGGTCGCCCTTCTGGAAGGCGTCCACCGTGCGGTTCAAGATATCCTGCTCGGCGGCCTCCAGCACGGTCAGGTCGTCCAGCGCCTCGCCGCTGAAGACGATGCCCTTCTCGTGGATCTCCTGCGCCGTCTCGATGAGGTTGACGGCATAGTCGCTGATGCGCTCAAAATCGTTGATGGTGTGCAAAAGCACGTTGACGGTGCGGCGGTCGTCGCCGGCCAGGCGCTTGCCGCCCAGGCGCACCAGGTAGGTGCCCAAAACGTCCTCGTAGTGGTCGATGCCCTCCTCCTGCTCGGTGACCTCGGCGGCCAGCGAGGCATCCCAGCTGCGGGTGGCGGCCATCGCCTGCAGAATGGAGGCGCGGCAGATCTCGGCCATATCGCACCCGACGATGAAGGCGCGGCTGGCGGCCACCGACGGGGTGGAGAGCAGGCGCTCGTCCAGCAGCTCATGCTGCTCGGGCGCGGGGGTCTTGCCCTCGGGCACGATGAGATAGGCGAGCCGCTCGAGCTGGCGGGTGAAGGGCAGCAGCACGAGCGTCGTCACGACGTTGAACACCGTATGCACGAGCGCGATGCCGAAGGTGGTGACGGGGGCGTTGTAGAAGCTGAAATGCAAAAACGCGTTGAGAGCGTAGAAGGCGACGAGAAAGACCAGCGTGCCGATGGTGTTGAAGGCCGTGTGCACGATGGCGGTGCGGCGGGCATCCTTGTTGGCGCCGGCCGAGGAGAACAGCGCCGTCAGCGTGGTGCCGATGTTCTGGCCCATGATGATGGGCATGGCCGAGGCGTAGGTGATGGCGCCCGAGGCCGAGAGCGCCTGCAGAATGCCGATGGAGGCGGCGCTGGAATGGAGCAGCGCGGTCAGCACCGCGCCGGCTGCGACGCCGAGCGGCGGGAAGCTCTTGAAGACGAGGAACAGGTCGGCAAAGCCGGGCAGGTCGGCCAGCGGGGCCATGGCGTTCTTCATCGTCTCCATGCCGGCGATGAGGATGGCAAAGCCGATGAGGATGCGCCCGGTGCTCTTTTTGCGGTCGGCGCCGCGCATGTAGAGCAAAAGCCCCGCAAAGCCGAGCAGCGGGCTCCAGGCCGTGGGGTTGAGCATGCGGATGAGGAAGGAATCGCCCTCCAGGCCGGACAGCGACAGGATCCAGCTGGTCGCCGTGGTGCCGATGTTGGCGCCCATGATGACGCTGATGGCCTGGTGGAACTGCATGATGCCGCTGTTGACGAAGCCGACGGCCATGACGGTGGTCAGCGTGGAGGACTGCATGACCGCCGTGACCACGATG
>CANRQC010000041.1 GCA_947632695.1 uncultured Oscillospiraceae bacterium
GCCACTTTGGAGCAGAATCAGGCGGTAAACGAATTTGTGGAAATGATGAAGAAAGGACCTGTAACCATCGAAATGAGCGACTATTCCGGTTTTGAAAAGGTAGGGCCCCTTGGAAAAGAACTTACCGCCGACAACCATCAGACCACTACGACCGAGGGCGATATTGTACTGTATAGCGGAAATCAGATCGTCATCTTTTACGGCTCCAATTCCTGGAGTTATACCCGCATCGGGAAAATCGACGATCTTACCAACTGGAAAAAGGCGCTCGGCAGCGGAGATGTAACCGCGGTGTTTACTGTGGCAGAATAAGATAATATAATTATTTAGGAGGCGCCTATGAGGCTGAACGTGGGGCTCATCAATAAGTATTATGACCTGGCCCTGGCCGGGGACGAGATGGCGAAAGGCCACTATCAAAAGCTGCCCGTCCACGCAAGCGACTGTATCCAGTGCGGCCACTGTGAGCGCCGCTGCCCCTTCCATGTAAAGCAAGAGGCGCGGATGCAAGAGATTGCCGCTTATTTTGGGAAGTAGTCGGATAGTATTTTTCGCTCCCAGCAAAGGGGCTGATTCCCGCCGCGTAAGGCCGCCCAAGAATCATTCAAATCGCGATCTACATAGACGGGCTGAAAAATCACCTGATGGAATTTGACGACCGCATATTGCGACAGATACTAGTATGTGTTATAATAAAGTCCAAAGAGCGGATCAAGGTCGTCTTTGCCGACGGTATGGAAGTGGAACAGCCGTTTTTTTGCGCAAGAGATGGGCCTGGTCAGGCCGACCCCGGAGAACCCCTCGATGCCGCTGGGATCATCCCCGCTTCTCGTCAGTTTTTTCTAACAAAGTGAAAGGAGCAGCCGCCCATGCCCCGATTTTTCCTGCCCGACATCTCCGCTCCCTTTCTGACCCTCACCGGGGAAGCTGCCACCCACGCCAAGGTCCTGAGGCTGCGGCTGGGGGAGGAGGTCACCGTCTGCGACGGGCGGGGGACGGAGTGTCTCTGCGCCGTCACCGATCTGGCCCCGGACCGGGTGAGTTTGGTGGTCCGTGCTCGTTCCGCCTCGGAAGCCGAGGCAAAGGTCCGGGTTAGCGTCTACATGGCCTATCCCAAATCCGATAAATTGGAGCATGTCATTCAGAAGGCCACGGAGCTGGGCGCCGTGGAGATCGTGGCCTTTCCCACCGCCCGATGCGTCTCCCGGCCCGAAGGGAAAAGCCTGGAGAAAAAACGGGAGCGTTGGCAGAAAATCGCCGCCTCGGCGGCGGAGCAGTCGGGCAGAGGCGTTATCCCGGAAGTCGTGACGCTCCCAAGCTACGATGCCGCCCTTGCCCGTGCGGCTGAGGCGGACTGGGCGATCCTATTCTACGAAAACGAGCGGGCCCGGACTCTCCGGGCGGCGCTGGAGGGCTCCTGGAGCACTGTCAGCCTGCTGACGGGCCCGGAAGGGGGCCTGACGGAGGCGGAGGTTACCCAGGCCCGGGAGGCCGGTCTGGAGATCTGCACCCTGGGCAGGCGCATCCTCCGCTGCGAGACCGCCCCGCTGTGCGCCCTGTCCGCCGTCATGTTCGCGGCGGGGGAGTTTTAGAAAATACATCCGGTCATATTAAAAACGACCCCGCCAGCGGAAGGGCTGGCGGGGTGTGCGTTTTTACTGGAACAGGTCCTCCAAAATCCCATAAAAATCGTCTTCCATGATTCGGTAGGCGCTGCCATTGACGGTACTTGTCACCCGGCCGTCGATCAGATAACATATTCCATCCTCCATAAACACCAGATGACGCGCCATTTCCGGGTGTGAAAGCGAATCCTCATGGATCCGATATTCCACAATGATTTCAAAGCCGTCTTTGAAATCATGATCCGGGATTCCCTCTATCGGCACCCGCTCCCCACGGTCGATGGCGGAAAGGATTTTGAGCATCAGGTCGCTGTCCACGATCTCGACAACGCCCGCGTTTTCACTGGCGGCGGCGGAACCCGGCAAATCTGTTCCCCCGGCAGCGTCCTCCATGGCGCTGCCCACGATCTTCACCACTGACAGCCGTTCGGGCAGTTCCGCCGCTCCCGGCTCCGCCTGGTCGTAATTTGGCTCGATGAAAAACAGGGTGGGATTATAGTCCACCACCTGTACCTCGCAGCGGATGTGCCTCCCACCCAGGACGATCCGGGGCTCCGGTGGCTGCTCCGCGCTGGCCTGCACGCAGTAGAGAGAGCCACTATCTCCTGTGCGCTCCAGGCGGAGGTTCAGCGTCGTTCCAAACAGGCTGGAATCGATTCCGAAGCTCGTGGAAGGAGAATGACCGCCATCGGGAATGTAGAAAAGAAAATAGTATTCGTTGCCGGCGCCAAGATCGTCGAAACTATCATATCTCAGGGCGTAGGCCCGTTCCGCGGGAAACTCCAGGCTGCCCAGCCAGTTGTGTACGGCCTGGCGCACGGTTTCGGATGTCTGCTCCTGATCGTACTCGTCAAAGGTCGCCTCCCGCATGGTGCAGGAGCCGTCGGCCATCGACTCGGAGACAATGAAGCCACATACGCCCAACACGATGAGCACCACCGGCACCACAATAATCGCGATCAGAATGTTCCTCAGCGCCGTATCCCGCTGCCGCAGAGGCGGGGTATGGCGCATTGCCGCTTCGTCAAGCGGGGTAGCGCATTTCGGGCATACCTTCCAGTCTGGCTCTACCGGGAAGGAGCATTTTGGGCAGACTGGGCGCAGCTTCGCGCCGCAGTGGGGACACACCGCGTACTGATCCATGACGGCCTTTTGACACTGTGGACACCGCAGATCAGGACCGTTCCCCCGCACCAGTAAATAGATGATGAAACCGATCAGGGCTGGAGCGACCACCGCGATCAGCGTCCATAACACGGCGTTCATGCCCCGGCGGCGGGCGTCCCGGTAGACATAGACGCCGATCAGAACGGGGACCGTCAGCAGCGCGACGAGTACGAATAGGAGCGGGATGGTTGCTCTAGAAAACACGGCCATAGGAAGCACCTCCTTTCTGGGTATAGATGATGGTGATCACACCGCTCCCAACGGTGGAAACGATGGCGAAGCCAATGCAGGCCAGGGAAAGCGCGGGCAGGGCGTTCCAGCACAGCAGACCCAGTAGAAGGAATACCGCCTGGAACAGGGCTCCGGCGATTGCCAGCAGGACGGTGCGCCGCCGCCGGGTTCTCTTTTCCAATTCCTGCCGCAGAAGTCGCTCATTCAGAGCGGGCGGGGTAAATTGCTCAAAATCCAAAACCGTCTTCATTTGCAAGCGCCTCCTTCAATCGTTTTCGGGCCTTATTCAGCCGGGATTTTACCGTTCCCACAGGGATCTTCAAAATTTGGGCGGTAGAAGCCAAATCCTCTCCCCGGAAATAGAAGAGGATCACCGCCAGCCGAAGCTTTTCCGGCAGCTTGCTCACCGCTTCGTACAAAGGGGAATAGTCTGGCTTCTCCGGGGCGGGGACGGAGGCAAGCAGCCGGTCCTTTTCCTCTGTGTTGGAGAAGCCCAGCAGCGGGCTTTTGGCCAGCCGCCGCAGGGTGCTTCGATAGGTGTTCACGCAGATACGGGTAAGCCATGGTTCAAATTCCCGGCTGGGGTCATATTGGGGCAGATACTGGACTGCCCGCAGCCAGGTCTCCTGGTATAGATCGTCCGCGTCAAATGGGTCCGCGCATAGCGAACGACATAGGCCGTACAGCCTCCGCCCATATTGCTGGATGTACTGGTCGATCAACCGCCTCACCGCCCTTTGCCAAGATATACTTTTGCCCGGGCCAAAAGGTTCACGCAAAACCGCAAAAAAATGGCGCTATCTTTTAATCATTGAAAGATCCGGCCGGGAAACAGGCGCTGCCTGCCTCCGGCCGGATCTTCTTCACGGGATCCAAACCCATTTTGTTTAGCCCTGATAAATGTTCAGATCGCCGCTCATGGAGTCCATTTCAATCCGGCAGCCGCCGGTACCGGCCTGGTAGCGGCCTCGGCTGGAGACGGTGAATGAAAAATCGGAGGTAAAGTCGCCGGACAGGGTCTCCAGCTTGGCGTCAAAGGATGAGCCGGCGGGAAGGGTCAGGTTCAGGTCCCCGGAGGCGGTGTCCATCTCAATGCTTCTGGGCACGTTGGTCAGGACCAGATTCGCGCCGCCGGAGGCGGAGTCCATGGAAAACTCGGTCAGCTGCCCGGTATACGCCAGTGTACTGGCGGCGGCGTCCAACTCCAGCTCTCCCAGGACGCAGTCCTGGAAATCGGCGGACCCGGCGGCCAGGGAAATGGAGACCTCGGAGCAGGTGACGCCGGTGACGGTGAGATCAGACAGGGCGGCGTTGATCTCCAGCTCTCGGCCGCTCCATCCGGCGGGGAGTACCAGTATCAGGTCCTTGGACTGGACCGTCTGATTGAAGCCGGGGCGGCAGAAGTGGATCTCCAGCTCTCCGTTTTTCACCTGGTAGGTCATGGGATAGGCATCCGCCGTGCTGCCGGTCTCGGAGAAGCCGATCTGATCGCCGCTGCCCACATAGATCTGGATGGATCCGGAAGCCCAGTCGATCTCGATTTTATTCACTGTCTCCACGGTGACGGCGTTGCCCTCACTGCCGCTGGCAGGGGGCTGAGAGGGGGGAACGGAAGTGCCGGGCGTCGTGGTGGAGGCTCCGGGGTCCGTGGCGGCGGGGCTGCTGGAGGGTGGCTCCGTACCGGCGGGCTGGCGCATGGCATCGGGGAGGGTGCCGTGGGCGGCGGGCTGGAAGCCCTCTTCATCAAAGGAGATCCCCCGCCAAGACCACAAGAAGCCGCTCCGGCTGGTGAGGATGCCCACCACCAAAATCGCCGCCAGCAGGACGATTACGATGCTCAGTAGGACAATGCGCAGGATCGCACTGGTTTTTTCACTCATGGTTTGTCGCCTCCTTTAGGTCCAAAATGGCGTCGATCAGACTGTTGACCGCCACGGTCATGGGGAAGATCAGCCAGGTGACGGCCCAGGCCTGGGTAAGGAAACTGATAATCAGATACACCACCGCGGCGAACGTCCAAACCAGACTGTTCAGACTTTTCCGCAGCTTCTCCTGGGGGGTGCGGGGGGTGTCCTTCTCCTGCTTGCCCGCGACAAAGGCCGCCAGGATCATCAGCACCACCCCGCAGGCCACCATGACCAGCAGCCCGATGACCCCTTCCACATCCTGCTCCGCCAGCACCGGCACGGGGCACAGAATGAACAGCGCCACGCCGATGGCCCGCAGGACCGCCGCCAGGGCGGGATTCTTCCGCTTTCCCGCTTCCGAAACCGGCTCCGCCGGAGCTGCCGGGACCGCGGGCGCGGCGGGCTGACCCAAAATTTCGTTGATGTCCCCGATGCCGCTGATGGCCAGCCGGTAGGCCGCCTCCGGGGACTTGCCCTGGTCGATCAAGTCGTCGTACCGGTCCAGGGTGTTCTGCAAGATCTCCTGCTTGACCTCGGCGGCCTCCGGGGCCCCGGCGAAGAGCAGGTTCACATATTGCTCCAATTGCGCTCTCATGCGTTTCCCTCCGTTTCCAACAATTTGTCCATGATCTCTTTCGTCTCCCTCCACTCGCCCAGGAGGCGGTAGCAGGCCTCCCGGCCGGAGGGGGTGATGGCGTAGTATCTCCGGCGGGCCCCCGGCCCGCTGCCGCCCCAGTAGGAGGCGATGTGGCCCAGCTCCTCCAGGCGCTTGAAGGCGGTGTACAGCGTGGCCTCCTTCAGTTCAAAGCGGCCGGAGGAGAGGGTGGAGATGACCTTGTTGATCTCGTATCCGTAGCTGTCCCCCTGGAGCAGACGGGCCAAAATGATCGCGTCGGTATGGCCCCGGATCAGATCTCCGGCGATGGACATGGGCGACCCCTCCTTTCATGAACCCATTGTATCATATAGTACCTCGCCTGTCAAGGTATTTCACAAGAAAATTTTACCACAAAAAAAGACGGCGTGACCCAGGTCCCGTCACCTTTATTTGTGGTATTTGGTCCCGGCCTGGATGGTCTCCGCCCGATAGAGCTGCTCCAGCGCCATGATCCGGGCCAGATGGTGGGGGAAGGTCATTTTCCCCATGGACAGCAGCAGGTCCGCCCGGTCCTTGACCCGGGGTGCCATGCCGTAAGACGAGCCGATGAAAAACCAGGCCCCGCTTTTCCCGGAGAGCTTGACCTTTGCCATGGCCTGGGCCAGCCCCTGGGAGGTCAGCTCCTTGCCCTCGGAGGTCAGGACGCACAGCCATGCCCCCGCCGGCAGCCGGGAGAACAGGGCCGCCGCCTCCTTTTCAAGAGCCCCGGCGATCTGGGCCGGGGCGGGGTCCTGGGGCAGCCGTTCCTCCGGCAGCTCCAAAAGGCGGAAGCGGCAGAAGCCGGAAAGCCGCTTTTCGTATTCCGCCGCGGCGGAAAGATAGAACGGCTCCTTCAGCCGCCCCATGGCGCAAAGCGTGATCTCAAACATACCTTTCACCCTTTAAAAAGTATAACATATTTCACCTTTTTTGGCAACGCATGAATCCGCCACCCCGCGGAAAAATAACAGCAAGGAGGTGAAAAACCGTGAAAAAGAAAGAGGAGGAACCCAAGGTTCCCCTGGAAGAGCCTAAGATTCCCCTGGAGGTGCCCATGGCGCCGGGGAAGCCGCCGTTCCCGGTGATCCCGCTGGACGATTCCATGTGGCCCCTCACCGGGACCCCGATGATCCGCACCGATCCCCAGGGCAGCTGGACCGGCCGGCCGGAGAACCTTGCCGAGGTACCGGTGCAGGACGCCGACGATTTATAAGCGCGCATCCCGGGGAGCTTTCCCCGGGATGGCGTTTATTTGCCCAGATATTTTTTTCGTGTCGCCATGCCGCCCCGGATGTGCCGCTGGGCTTTGTTTTCGTCCAGGACCTGCCGCACCTGGGCGTAGAGCCCCCGGTTGATCCGGGGAAGCCGTTGGGACAGATCCTTGTGTACCGTGGATTTGGAAATGCCAAAATGCTGGGCCGCCACCCGGACGGTGGCGCCGGTTTCGATCATGTACACAGCCAGTTCGCAGGCCCGCTCTGAGATGGTATCAGCCATATGATTTCCTCCTAAGCTGTGTGCTGCTGAAAAAACCATATGCCGTTCCCAGGGGAAATATGAACGCTTGACACTTTCCCGAACCGTGGTACAATAAAGGGGAATTTGGAAGCGGAAAGGGAAGAAGGTCCATGTTCTATTTTCAAAACGACTATTCCGAGGGCTGTCACGACAGCATTTTGGCCCGGCTGGCGGCCACGAATCTGGATCAGACCCCCGGCTATGGCACGGACGCCATCTGTCAAAGCGCGGCTGCCCGGATCCGCCGGGCCTGTGGCAGGGAGAATCTGGCGGTCCATTTTCTTGTGGGCGGCACCCAGGCCAATCTGACGGTGATCGCCGCCGCTCTCCGGCCCCATCAGGCCGCCGTCGGCGCGGTCAGCGCCCATATCAATGTCCATGAGACCGGTGCCGTGGAGGCCACGGGGCACAAGGTGCTGCCCCTGCCGTCGGCGGACGGGAAGATCACCGCCGAGCAGGTCCGCCGGACGGCGGAGAGCCACCTGGCGGATCCGGACGGGGAGCACATGGCCCAGCCCAAGCTGGTGTACATCTCCCACCCCACGGAGCTGGGGACCCTGTATACCCTCGAGGAGCTGCGGGCCCTGTCCCAGGTCTGCCGGGAATTTGGAATGTATCTGTTTGTGGACGGGGCCCGGCTGGGCTATGGCCTCACCGCCCGGGGAAACGACGTGACGCTGCCGGACCTGGCACAGCTTTGCGACGTGTTTTACATTGGCGGCACCAAGTGCGGGGCTCTCTTCGGGGAGGCGGTGGTGATCTCCAACCCCCAGATCGCCCGGGATTTCCGCTATCTCATCAAGCAGCGGGGCGGGATGCTGGCCAAGGGCCGGCTGCTGGGCATCCAGTTTGACGAGCTGTTCCAGGAAAATCGGTACTTCACCATTTGCCAGAAGGCCAACCGCCAGGCGGACCGGATCCGGACCGTGCTGGCGGAAAAGGGGATCCCCTGCCTGGTGGAAAGCACAACCAATCAGATTTTTCCTATTCTGCCGGACGAGGCGCTGGCGGAGCTGGGCAAGGAATTTGTGCTGAGCCCCTGGGGCCGGGTGGACGAGAAGCATCAGGCGGTACGGATCTGCACCAGCTGGGCGACCACGGAGGAAGCGGTGGAAGCCCTGTGCCGGGCGCTGGAAAAAATCTGACGGTGGGGGAGGGAAGGCTATGGAAATCGAAAAAAAGACCCTTTGGCGGATCTTTCTCGGCGCGGCCGGCTGTGTGGTGCTGTACTGGCTGCTCCACGAGACGGAGCGGCTCACCGCCTTTGTCACCGGGGTGGGGCGGCTCTTTTCCCCCTTCCTGGTGGGCGCGGCCATTGCCTTTGTGCTGAACGTGCCTCTGCGGGGGTTTGAAAACCTGCTGCGCCGGGTGAAAAAGCCCGGATTGCGCCGGACGCTGGCGCTGCTGCTGACGGTCCTGGCCGTTTTGCTGGTGATTTTCGCGGTGGTGCAGCTGCTGCTGCCCCAGATCACGGCGACTGTTTCCTCGCTGGCCGCCAAACTGCCGGACTTTTTCCGGCGGGTCGCGGAATATGCCCAGAGCTTTCTTCGGGACAACCCCAATTTGACCCAGTGGCTCCAGCAGAACACCGATCTGACCCGAATAGACTGGCCCACCCTGGTTCAGAAGGCGGCCACCTTCGCTGGGGACAGCCTTTCCAAGCTGTTCAGCCAGGCGTTTACCGCCGTAGGCACGGTGACCGGCGTGGTGGTAAACCTGTTTATCAGCCTGGTTTTTTCCGTCTACTGCCTGTTTCGGAAGGAGATCCTGGCCCGCCAGGGCCGGCGGCTCCTGTACGCCTTCTTCCCGGAGGCGTTCTGCGACGGGACGGTGCGGATCCTGCGGATGACCAACGCCACCTTCTCCAATTTCCTGTCCGGGCAGTGCCTGGAGGCCTGCATTCTGGGCTGCCTGTTCGCCGTGTCCATGGCCATTTTCCGGATGCCCTACATCCCGCTGGTCAGCGTGCTGGTAGCGGTGACGGCTCTGGTCCCTGTGGTGGGCGCCTTTGTGGGCTGCATTGTGGGCGCGTTTTTCATTCTGGTGGACGATCCCATTCTGGCCATTTGGTTCGTGGTCCTATTCCTGGTTTTGCAGCAGATCGAAAACAACATGATCTACCCCCGGGTGGTGGGGACCTCCATCGGTCTGCCCGGGATGTGGGTGCTGCTGGCGGTGACCGTCGGCGGCGAACTGATGGGTGTCGGCGGGATGCTGCTGATGATCCCCCTGGTATCGGTTCTGTACGCCCTGCTCCGGGAGATCACGGACAGCCGCCTGAAGAAGCGCCAGATCCCCGAGGAGAAGCTCCAGGATCACCCCCCGGAGCTGCGATCCCGGCTGCGGGAGAAGGCCGGCGCCGGCCGGCTCCGGCAGCTGCTGGACAAGTGGTTTTCCAAAAAGGGGAAATAGCGCCTTTTTGCCGAAAAATGCTGCCTGCCCGCCGGTTCCTCTCCGCGGCACCCTCTCCGCCGGGCTTCCCCCAGCGGACAGCTCAAGCGGACAAAAGCCCAGCCCCGGCTTGCGCCGGGGCTGAGAAAACCCTCTAAAGTTTACATAACATCAGAAACACTTTTCGTCCCGGTCTTTCCGGCAGGCGTCCTGATTTCCGCAGTGATAGCACACCTCGGTCTCCGGACTGGGGATGCCCGCAAAGAACTTGCGAATGTTCTCGACGGTGGTGTGGGCGATGCTGTCCAGGGCCTCGTTGGTCAGAAACGCCTGGTGGGAGGTGACAATGACGTTGGGCATGGCGATGAGCCGTACCAGCTTGTCGTCCTGGACGATGTGTCCGGAGAAATCCTCATAGAACAGGTCCGCCTCCTCCTCGTACACGTCCAGGCAGGCGGCGCCCACCTTTTTCTCCTTGATGCCTTCGATCAGCGCCTCGGTGTCAATGAGGGCGCCCCGGGAGGTGTTGAGGATGGTCACGCCCTTTTTCATCCGTTGGATGGCCTCCTCGTCAATGATGTGGTGGGTCTCGTCGGTGAGGGGGCAGTGGAGGGAGATCACGTCGGCGGCGGAGAACAGCTCCTCCAGGCTCACATATTCCAGCCCGGTGCTGGGGTCGGGAAATTTATCGTATGCCAGCACCCGCATTTCAAAGCCCTGGCAGATATGGGCGAAGACCTTGCCAATCTTGCCGGTGCCGATCACCCCCACGGTCTTGCCGTGGAGATCGAATCCGGCGAAGCCATTGAGGCTGAAATTGAACTCTCTGGTCCGGTTGTAGGCCTTGTGGATCCGGCGGTTGATGGTCAGCAGCATGGCCATGGCGTGTTCCGCCACGGCATAGGGGGAGTAGGCGGGGACCCGGAACACATGGAGCTTGCCGTAGCAGGCCCGGGTGTCCACATTGTTGAACCCGGCGCACCGCAGGGCCACCATCCGCACCCCCAGATCGTACAGAGCGTCCACCACCCGGGCGCTGACCACATCGTTGACAAACACGCACACGCAGTCTGCGCCGGCGGCCAGGGAAACGGTGTCCTCGTTGAGATGGGTGTCGAAGTATTTGATCTCCAGCCCGGCATCCTGGGCGTACCGGTCAAAGCCGGGGCGGTCGTAGGGCTTCGCGTCGTAAAATGCTACTTTCAAGGAAACCACTCCTTTGTTGATATCGATATTATTATATCGAATAGTTTATGAATGTCAATTCCAATTCTATACAAATTCACGGGGGAAAAGACGGATTTCCTTGCTATTTTGCCCAGGTTTTTTACCGGAATGCAAAAAACCTTGCGAAAATCAGCCATGCGTGGTATGATAAAAGAAATGAAAGAAATACAAAGGAGGCCCGCCGTATGGAAACGGTCCGCAAGCTCTGGCAGAAGTACCGGCATCTGGTGATCTATGTGATCTTCGGGACCTTGACCACCGTGGTCAATTACGCCGTCTATCTGCCGCTGTACAACTGGCTTCACCTCTCCGCCACGGTCAGCGATATCATTGCCTGGGGCGTGTCGGTGATTTTCGCCTATGTGACCAACAAGGTCTATGTGTTCCACAGCCCGGATTGGTCCGCCAAGGTGGTGGCGAAGGAGCTGGCGAGCTTTTTAGGCTGCCGCGTGGTATCCGGCGTGATCGAGGTGCTGATCCTGATGCTGACGGTGGACATCCTGGCCTGGGACGGGAACTGGATGAAGCTGATCACCAGTATGCTGGTGGTATTTGTCAATTACTTCGGTTCCAAGTTTTGGGTTTTCAAGAGCCGCTGAAATTCATAGTTTGTTAGCCAATTCTCCACGGGGATGTGCTATACTGTATCAAAAAGGGAGGGACCGGCATGGCCTTTATTGAGCTGAAAAACGTAGGCAAGACCTACCGAATGGGCGAGGTGGAGATCAACGCCCTCCATGACGCGACCTTTACCGTGGAGAAGGGGGAGCTGGTGGTCATCGTGGGCCCCTCCGGCGCGGGCAAGACCACCCTGCTGAATATTCTGGGGGGCATGGACACCCTGACCACCGGCACCGTGATCCTGGACTCCCAGGATGTTTCCAAGCTGACCCGGAAGGAGCTCACCCGCTACCGGCGGCAGGAGGTGGGCTTTGTGTTCCAGTTTTACAACCTGATCGGCAACCTGACGGCGCTTGAAAACGTGGAGCTGGCGAACCAGATCTGCCAGAACCCCCTGGACGCCGCCGAGGTTTTGAAGGAAGTGGGCCTGGAGGCTCGGATGAAGAATTTTCCCAGCCAGCTTTCCGGCGGGGAGCAGCAGCGGGTCGCCATTGCCCGGGCCCTGGCGAAAAATCCCAAGGTGCTGCTCTGTGACGAGCCCACCGGCGCGTTGGACTACCAGACCGGCAAGGCCATTTTAAAGCTTTTGCAGGACACGGGCCGCCGTACCGGCATGACGGTCCTAATCATCACCCATAACAGCGCCTTGACCGCCATGGCGGACCGGGTGATCCGGGTGAAAAACGGCACGGTGGAGTCTATCACCACCAACTCAAACCCCCAGAATGTTTCGGAGATCGAGTGGTAATGAGAAAAAACATCATGGCGAAAAATCTGACCCAGTCGATCCTCAAGTCTCTGGGGCGGTATATAGCCATTGTCACCATCATTGCGTTGGGGGCAGCGATGTTTGTCGGCCTGCGGACGACCAAATCCGACATGATCGCCACCGGCCAGCGGTATTTTGACCAGCAGAATTTCTTTGATCTGCGTCTTCTGAATACCTACGGCTGGACCCAGGAGCATGTGGATCAGATCTCCGCCATGGAGGAGGTAGCCCAGGCGGAGGGCGTGATCTCGCTGGACGCCATCGCCCGACTGGGGGAGGGGGATGGGCTGGTCTACAAGCTCTACTCGATCCCCCAGACCATTGACCAGGTCTATCTGGTGGCGGGCAGGCTCCCGGAGGGGCCGGAGGAGTGCGTGATTGACGCCGCCCACGTGCCGGAGGACGTCATCGGCGCCGTTCTGACTGTTTCTTCCGAGAATGAGGACACCGTTTTGGAGAGCCTCCGGGGCGACCGCTTCACGGTGGTGGGGCTGGTGAATAGCCCATTGTACTTAGACCTTTCCCGGGGCACCACCTCCTTGGGCAACGGCTCCGTATCCGGCTTTGTGTGTCTGCCGGAGGATGCCTTCGACGTGGATTATTTTTCCGAGATCGTCATCACCCTGCCCCAGAAGTACGATGTATACACCGACGAATTTAACGACGCTATGGAGGCGGCGGCGGATACGATCAAGCCCCGCCTGGAGCCCATGGCTCAGGACCGCTACCGGCAGGTGCGGGAGGACGCGGAGGAGGACTACGCCGAGGGCCTGGAGGAGTATCAGGACGGCTACGCCGAATTTCTGGACGCCCAGGCCGAGGCCCGGCGGGAGCTGGCCCAGGCCCGGCGGAAGCTGGAGGACGGCCAGCGGGAGATCGACGAGGGCCGTCAGACCCTGGCGGACTCGGAGCAGGAGCTGATCGATGGCCAGGCGGAGGTGGATCAGGGCCTGATCGAGCTGGGGGAATCCCGGCAGGCCCTGGCGGACGCCAAGTCCGACGCCTACGCGGAGATGGCCCAGACCAGCTTGGAGCTGCTGGACAACTATGAAATGGTCATGGAGAATCTGCAGACGGCCCAAAGCGGCCTTGTCCAGATCGATGATGGCCTTCAGCAGCTCAACGACGGCATTTCCCAGATCGACGGCGCTTTGGAGCTGCTGAATACCGCCGGTACCGCCCTGGAGGACGCCGACCTGAATGGCCTCATCGCCGCCGGGGAAGCGGTGCTGGCCCAGGCCCGGGAAAACGGCGCGGACGAGGAGACCCTGTCCCAGATGGAGGCCTATCTGGACGAACTGCGCGGCATTTCGGAGTCCGGGTCCTTGGATAACACCCGCATCGAGGAAATGCGGCAGGAGTATACCGAGACCCGGGCGCAGCTGGTGGCCCAGCGGGAGGAAGTGCTGGCTCAGCGGGCGGAGGTAGTGAGCGGCATTTCCCAGCTGGAAGCGGCCCGGACGGCCATTGAATCCGGCCGGCTGGAGCTGGACGCCGCCAAGCGGCAGGCGGACAGTCAATTCGCGGATTTAGAGGCCCAGATCGTGGCCGGAGAGGTAAGGCTGGAGAACGCCCAGCGGGAGATCGACAACGGCTACCAGGAGCTGGAAGACGGCAAACGGGAGCTGGAGCAGGCCGAGGCGGATCTGGCTCAGGGCTGGCAGGACTACCGGGAAGGGGAGCTGGACGCCAACCGGGAGCTGAGCGATGCCCGGATGGAGCTTCTGGACGCCGCCAATTCTCTCCGGGAGGCCCGGAAGACCATCGATGAACTCACCGACCCCACGGTCTATGCCCTGGGCCGGAACACCAATGTGGGCTATCTGGCCCTGGACAGCAACTCCGATATCGTGGCCGGCGTTTCCCGGGTATTCCCGGCCTTCTTCCTGCTGGTGGCCGCGCTGGTGTGTATTACCACCATGACCCGCATGGTGGAGGAGGAGCGGACTCAAATCGGCACCATGAAGGCCCTGGGGTACAGCAACGCCGCCATTATCGGAAAATACCTGGCCTACGCCGGCAGCGCGGCGGTTCTGGGCTGCGGCCTGGGGGTGCTGGCGGGCAGCGTGGCCTTCCCAAATATTCTCTGGCAGGCCTATCAGCTGATCCTCAATATGCCGGAGCAGATCGATCTGCACCTGGATGTGCCGCTGTGCCTGGCCATTGTGATCGCCTATACCGCCGTGTCGCTGGCGGTGACCTGGTACTGCTGCCGGATGGCCCTGCGGGAGGTGCCGGCGGAGCTGATGCGCCCCCGGGCCCCTACCACCGGCAAAAAAATCTTTCTGGAATACTTGCCCTTCTGGGACAAGATCCGTTTTCTCAACAAGGTCATGTTCCGCAATATTTTCCGCTACCGGCAGCGACTGCTGATGATGCTGGCGGGGATCGGCGGCTGCACGGCGCTGCTGGTGACAGGCTTCGGCATCCGGGATTCCATTGTGGATATCGTGGCCTTCCAGTATGAGCAGGTCACGGTCTACGATTTGGAGGTGCGCTTTGACGGGGGCCTCTCCCCGGATGAGCAGCGCCGCTTCCAGTCGGAAATGGCCCGCTATGTGGACGAGATCGGCTTCTTCCATCAAAGCAGCGTGGAGCTGGACTTTGATGACCGCACCAAGGATATCAACCTGCTGGTCTCCGGCGGCCAGCTGGCGGACTTTATGAACTTCCACGCCGGGGACGATCCGCTGTCCATGCCCGGAACCGGAGAGGCCCTGCTCTCCGTGGGCGCGGCGGAGGACATGGGGGTAAAGGTGGGGGACACCGTCACCGTCCGCAACGCCGACATGGAATCTCTGGAGCTCCGAATTTCGGGGATTTTCGACAACCATGTGTACAACTACATTATTACCAATCCCGAGACCGTGGAGGCCCAGTGGGGTTCCGCGCCGGAGGTGCAGATGGCGTGTATCACCGTCCGGGAGGACCAGGACGCCCACTATGCCGGCACCCGGGTCACCTCCTTCGATGGGGTGATGCAGGTGACGGTGAGCCAGGACCTGGCGGACCAGGTGACGGATATGCT
>CANRQC010000042.1 GCA_947632695.1 uncultured Oscillospiraceae bacterium
CCGGGGATGGCCCACATGGAGCCCCTCGCCGGAGGGGTAGGGAAATTCTACCAGCGCGTAGAATTTTTCCTTATCGCCGCCGTTTTGGCAGGCGTAGAGCTTTTTCTCTTCCCAAATTTTCTGCCACTTGGCCTCGATGGTCTCAAATTCGTAATTCATCCTGTCCGCCTCCTGTACCATCCTGTAACACCGTTTTTAAGTCCACCTGCTCCGCGTCGGCCCACAGCCGCTCCAGATCGTAATACTGCCTTGCCTCCTCGGTAAAGACGTGGATCACCACCGCGCCAAAGTCCAGCAGCACCCAACTGTTCCCCCGGTGGCCCTCCCGGCCCAGCAGGGGCTCCCCCGCCTGGGTCAGCGCCACCTCCGCGTAGTCGCACAAGGTGCGGACATGGGTATTGGAGGTGCCGGTGCAGATGATGAAATAATCCGCCAGGCTGGACACCCGGTCGATCTTCAGCAGCCGGATCCCCACGCCCTTTTTGCTGTCCAGGGCGTTCACGGCGATGGCGGCGGCTTCCTTTGTCGTCAGCATTTCTCTTCCTTCTTTCTAAAAGATTGATGATACCCCTTGGGACTGCAGGAATCGCAACGCCTCCTGGGACTCGGGAGAGATCTCCCGTCCCTGCTCCCGCAGCACCTCCAGCGTCATTTCCAGCCCCAGCCGCAAGGCTCCGTCCAGATCGGACCAGGCCAGTTCCCGGAGCCGCTCCACCCCGGGAAAGTCCCGGTTGGGCTCCATGTAATCCGCCACATAGAGGATCTTTTCCAATGTATTCATGTTCGCTTTGCCGGTGGTGTGGCTTCGGATGGCGGACACCACCGCCGGATTTTCCCCGAAGATCCGCTCCGCCACCAGGCTGCCCGTCAAGGCGTGGAGGGTCTTGGGATTCTGTGTCGAAAAATCGTCCAGGTCCACTCCGTAGGCCCCGCAGAGAGTCAGCTGCAGGGGGCCGTCCAGGGCCTTGGTCACATCGTGGAGGAGCCCCGCCCGGGCGGCGTCTGTCTCATCGGCGCCCCAGCGCCGGGCCAGCCCCGCAGCCGTGTCCCGGCAGCCCAAAACGTGCCGGACCCGGTTGGGATTCAGCAGCCCCAGGGCCACCGGCTCCAGCTCCGCCATGGGAAGGCCCCGGTAGCACCGGCCCGTGCCGTAAAGTCCCCGCCTTTCGATCTCCGCCTCCACCTCGCCGGGCAGAAATTCCCCGGCGCAGCGGAACACCAGCATTCGCCGCAGATCGGTGGAGGAAATGGGGGTCACGGGGGCGTCGATCACCTCAACGCGGCCGCCCAGGGCTTCCAGGACTTCCTTTTCCCGGGAAATGGCCTCGTCCTCCCCCTTCTGTCCCCGGCGGACCACCGCCAGGGCGGCTTCCTTCAAGATCCGCTCCGGCGCCCGCCAGGTCCGGAAGGACAGGAGCATATCCGTCCCCATGAGAAAATACAGTTCGTCCTCGGGATGCGCCTTCCGGAGGGCCTCCACCGTCTCATAGGAATAGCTGGGGCCCTCTCGGCGCAGCTCCATGTCGGAAACCTCCAACCCCGGCCTGCCCGCCGCCGCCAGGCGCAGTAGAGACAGCCGGTCCTCCGCCGCCGGCGAACCCGCCGGCAGGGGCTTGTGGGGGGATTCCCCCGTGGGCACCAGAATTACCCGGTCCAGAGCCAGGGCCGTCCTTGCCGCCTCGGCGGCCCGGAGATGCCCCAAATGGGGGGGATTGAAGGCCCCGCCGTAAATTCCGATCCGCGCCAATGTCCTCGCCTCCCGATTTTATTCCTCTGATTTCGGTCCCTTTCGCTTTTCGATGGCGGCCTCCACCGCCTTCTGACGGAAAAAGGCGTTCCGCTCCTCCCGCTGCCGCTTGGCGGCCTGCCGCCGGGCCCGGACGCCCTTGCGCACCGGGTCGGACTTGGAAACCGGCGTCTCCTTCCGCTTGGCACGGCCCACCTGGTTGCGCTGGGCCTGGCACTTCTCGCTAAACCGGTAGATCACGAACCGGCTGCCCAAGGCGGCCACGCCGTCGGCGCCGGTGGCCTGACAGATCTGGTCGCTGGCCTCCCGGGCAGTCAGCAGGGACCCTTCCAGGACCCGGCCCTTTACCAGCTCCCGGGCGGTGAGCTGGCCCTCCGCCTCGGCGATCACCTGCTCCGTCACCCCGCCCTTGCCCACCATCAGGGTGGTCTCCAGGGTGTTGGCCTGGGCGCGGAGCGCCGCCCGCTCTTTACTTGTCAGCATCGCCATCCTCCTTCAGCCGTTGATACAGGGCCTGCAGGGCCCGGGCCCGGTGGGAGACTTGGTTCTTTTCCTCGGGCCGCAGTTGGGCGAAGGTCTTGCCCAGAGGGGGATAGTAGAAAATGGGGTCGTAGCCGAAGCCCCCCTCCCCAATCGCCTGCCGGGTCAGCAGGCCGTGGGCCTCCCCCCGGACCTGGATGGTCCTTCCGTCGGGGTAGGCCAGGGTGATCACGCAGACGAACTGGGCCTGGCGCTGATCGTCCGGCACCTGCTCCGTATTTTTCAGCAGGAGCAGCAGCCGCCCCCAGTCGTCCAGACTGTCGTCAAAGCCGTACCGCGCCGAATAGACCCCGGGCGCGCCGTTTAAAGCGTCCACGGCAATGCCGGAATCGTCCGCCAGGGCGGGCAGGCCCGTGGCCTCCATGACGGTTTTCGCTTTTAGCAGGGAATTTTCCTCAAAGGTGGTCCCCGTTTCCTCCACCTCGATATCCACCCCCAGCTGGGATTCCAGCACCAGCTCGATGCCCAGGGGGGCCAAAATTTTCTCGATCTCCACCAGCTTGTGGGGATTTTTGCTTGCCAAAACCACCTTCACAGCCTTCACCTCACAGCAGGGCGTCCACAAATTCCCGGGGATTAAAGGGCATCAGGTCCTCCGCCTGCTCCCCCACGCCCACGAATTTCACGGGGATCTGCAAATTGTCCGCCACGGCGATGACCATGCCGCCCTTGGCGGTGCCGTCCAGCTTCGTCAAGGCGATGGCGGTGACCCCGGCGATCTCCTTGAACTGCTTGGCCTGGGCCAACCCGTTCTGGCCGGTGGTGCCGTCCAGCACCAGCAGCACCTCCCGGTCCGCGTCGGGAAGCTCCCGGCTCACCACCCGGCTGATCTTGTTCAGCTCGTTCATCAAATTCTGCTTGTTGTGGAGCCGGCCGGCGGTGTCGATGAGCACCACGTCCGTTCCCCGGGCCTTGGCGGCCTGGAGACCGTCGAACACCACGGCGGCCGGGTCCGCGCCCTCCCGCTGCCGCACAATCTCCGCGCCGGCCCGGCCGGCCCAGATCTCCAGCTGGTCGGCGGCGGCGGCTCGGAAGGTATCTCCCGCCACCAGCAGCACCTTTTTCCCCTGGGACACCATCTGGGCGGCCAATTTCCCGATGGTGGTGGTCTTGCCCACCCCGTTGACGCCGATCACCAGCACCACCGAGGGTTTGGTACGCAGATTCAGCTCCGGGCTCCCCACGTCCACCATTTCGGTCAGGATCTCTTTCAGGGCATCCTTGGCCTCCTGAGGCGTCTTGAGATGCCGCTCTCGGATCTGCCCGCGGAGCCGCTCCACCGCTCTGGAAGAGGTCTCCACGCCGATGTCCGCCAGGATCAGGCTCTCCTCCAGCTCGTCGAAAAAGTCGTCGTCCAGCTGGCTGAACCCCGAGAACACGCTGCCCAGAGTGGCGGCCATGGCGTCACGGGTCTTGGCCAGGCCCTGCTTGATCTTTTCAAAAAATCCCATACTTTTCTCCTTATAGAATACCCAAATACTGCTCCATTTGATTCAGGTCCAGCCGCAGCAGCTTGGAAACCCCCTGCTCCTGCATGGTCACGCCGTAGAGTACGTCGGAAGCTTCCATGGTGCCCCGGCGGTGGGTGATCACAATGAACTGGGTGTTCTGGCTCAAATTGTGGAGATACGAAGCGAACCGCTCCACATTCCGGTCGTCCAGGGCCGCGTCGATCTCGTCAAGCATACAAAACGGCGTGGGCCGCACCTTTAAAATGGCGAAATACAACGCGATGGCGACGAACGCCTTCTCCCCACCGGAGAGCAGCGTAATGGTCTTGACCTGCTTTCCGGGGGGCTGGACCCGGATCTCAATGCCGCAGGTGAGCGGCTCGCCGGGGTCCTCCAAAAGGAGCTGCCCCCTGCCCCCGCCGAACATTTCGGCAAAGGTTTTGCCGAAATACTCGTTGATTTTCTGAAATTCCCGAAGGAAAATGCCGGTCATCTCCTGGGTGATGTCCTTGAGGATGCTTTCCAGCTCCCGCTTGGAAGTCACCACATCGTCCCGCTGGGTGGAAAGGTAGTCATACCGCTCCTTCACCCGGGCGTATTCCTCCACCGCCCCCAAATTGGGGGTGCCCAGGGCGGCGATCTTCCGCTTGAGCTCGGCGATCTGCCGGTTCCCCGCGGCGGCGGACTCGATCGTTCCCCGCACCGCCCCGGCAGTGCCGGGGGTGAGACCGTAGCTGTCCCACAGCCTGTCCACGATCTGCCGTTCCTCCATGTCGGAGGCCAGCTTTTTCTGCTCCAAAAGGGCGCAGGCCCGTTCCATGGTGAGAATATCTTTATTCTTATCCTGGGCCTCCCGCTCGGAGCGGGTCTTTTCCGCCTCGGTCTGGGCCCGGTCCGCCAAGAGGTCGGCAAGCTCCTTTCGCGCCGCTTCCGTCCGCCGCTCCGTCTGATCTCGATCGCCGGACTTTTCCGCGATCCGGTCCGCCAGGCTGCCGCACTCGGCCTCCAGGGAGGCGATCAGGGCCAGCTTTTGGTCCCGGTCCCCCGCCATGGCCCTTTGCAGATCCTCCAGATCCCGGATATGCCCCTGGGCGGTGGTCCGCTCCGCCTCCAGGGCGGCCTGCTCCGCCCGGAGACCGGTCATTTTTTCATGGATCGCCTCCACCGCCTGGGCGGTCTGGCTCTGGCTGCCCTCCAACTCCGTCAGCGCCTGGCGGGTCTGGGCCAGCTGTTCCTGCAGGACCTGGATCTTGCCGGTCTGGGCGGCGTACTGCTCCCGGTCGGTCCGCTCCCGGGCGTCTAAGGCGTCCTTCTCCCGCTGGGCGGCGGCCTGGGCGTCCCGAATGGCCTGCAACAGGACCTCGTACTGCTTTTCCTGGCCCTGGAGCCGGAGCACCTGATCCTCCGCCTCCCGCTGCCGGTCCTTTTCCCCGGTGAGCTGGAACGCCGCCTCCTCCCGGAGCCGCAGAGCCTCCTGGAGCGCCTGCTGCCCGGCGGAAAGCTCCGCCTGGGCCTTCTCCGCCTGGGCCTGGAGCTTTTCCACCTCGTTGGCCCGGGACAGCAGGCCCGATTCCTTGCTGACCGAGCCGCCGGTCATGGACCCGCCGGGGTTCATCAGCTGGCCGTCCAGGGTGACGATCCGAAAGCGGCTGGAATAGCGCTTGGCCATGGCGATGGCCCGGTCCAGATCCTCCGCCACCACCGTTCGGCCCAGTAAATTCTCGATGATCTGCCGGTATTCCTCCCGGCAGCGCACCAGGGAGGACGCGATGCCCACAAATCCCGGGCAGGCGGAAAGCCCCTGCTCCTCCAGGGTCCGCCCCTTCACGGCGGAGATGGGCAAAAACGTGGCCCGCCCGCCGCCGGTGCGCTTTAAGTAGCCGATGGCGGCCTTGGCGTCCGCCTCGGTATCCACCACGATCTGCTGCAGCGCCCCGCCCAAGGCGATCTCGATGGCGGTGGTATAGGCGTCCTCCGTCCGGATCAGCCGGGACACCGGGCCGTGGATGTGCTTCAAAGCGCCCCGTTGGGCCTCCCGCATCACCAGCTTGACGGATTTTTGATAGCTTTCATAGTCCCGCTCCATGGCCTGGAAGACCCGCAGCTTGGCCTGGATCCCCTCCAGCGCCCCGGACTGGGCCCGGGCGGCCCGATCCAGCTCCTCCCAGCGGGCCTGGCGCTTGGAAAGCCGCAGCTCATAGCCCGCCACCGCGTTGGCGGCAGCCGCCGCCTCCTCCCGGGCGCCAGACAGCGCCCGGCGGCAGTCGTCCAGATCTCCCTGGGCGTTCTGCTCCCGCAGCGCGCCGCTGGAAAGGTCGGAAACCAGGGTGTCCCGCCGATGGCGGCTTTCCTCCATCCCCGCAAACAGCGCCCGCAGATCCGCCTCCCGGCCCGCCAGCTGGGCGGTCAGGCCGGTCTCCTGTTCCCGCAGCTCCAAAAACCGGCGGGTCAGGCCCTGAGCGTTGGCGGTCATGGCCGCCAGGTCCCGGTCCAGAGCAGCCAGCGCGTTTTTCTTTTCCTCCAGCAGTCCGGCAATGTCGGCCACCCGGGCATGGGCCTGGGAAAGCTGCCCGTCGACGCCGCCGCTACGGTCCTGCTGACTGCGCAGCTCCTCCTGGATCCGGCGGATGTTGTCCCGGTTGTTGTCCAAGCTGCCCTGGAGCACCGTCATCTGCCCGATAAGCTGCTGGCCCCCGGATTCCAGGGCCGCCACTTGGGCCCGGGCAGACTCCAACTGCTCGTCCTTCTGCCGGAGCAGGGAACCCATCTCTTCCGCCTGGGCATAGAGCCGGTCTAAATCCTCATGGGCCTGCTTCAAGACAAAGGACGCGGAGGCGTAGTCCTCCTCCGCCTTTTTAGCGGCGGCGGAGAGCCGGTCCAGGCTGTCCATCCACACCGCCACCTCCACAGAGCGGAGGCTGTCCTTCAAGGCCAGATAGCTCTTGGCCTTCTCCGACTGCTCCCGCAGAGGCTCCAGCTGGAGTTCCAGCTCGGAAACCTTGTCCCCGATCCGGAGGAGATTTTCCTCCGTGGCGGCCAGCCGCCGCTCGGTCTCCTCCTTGCGGTGGCGATATTTGGAGATGCCCGCCGCCTCCTCGAAAATCTCCCGCCGGTCGGCGCTTTTTAGGGATAGTATTTCATCGATCCGGCCCTGGCCGATATTGGAATAGCCCTCCCGGCCCAGGCCGGTGTCCATAAACAGCTCGTTGATATCCCGGAGCCGGGCGGACTGTTTGTTTACATAATATTCGCTCTCGCCGGAGCGGTAATACCGCCGGGTAATCATCACCTCGTCGGCGTCGTACAGCAGCGCCCGGTCGGAATTGTCCAGCGTCAAGGTCGCCTCGGCAAAGCCCAGGGCGGAGCGCTTCTGGGTGCCGCCGAAGATCACATCCTCCATCCGGCCGCCCCGGAGAGTCTTGCTGCTCTGCTCCCCCAGAACCCAAAGGATCGCGTCGGAAATATTGGATTTTCCCGACCCGTTGGGGCCGACGATGGCGGTGATGTCCCCGCCGAAGCGCAGGAGGGTCTTGTCCGGGAAGGATTTGAAGCCCTGTACCTCTAAAGATTTCAGATGCACGGCACGACCTCGTTTTTCATAGAAATGATCGATTTATTATACCGGTAAATGGGGAAAAATGCAAGGTGTTCTTTTTCATTTTTCCAAACCCGGCCCCAGTTTTTTTAATCTGGCCGGCGCCGGCGGCACTTTTCCGGCAGATTCGCCAAATACAGAACCCATCGCTTATCAGTTTTCTCCAAAAAAACGCCGGTTTTTCAGGGGCCGATTGACTTTCCCCCGCCAACTTGTTAAAATGACTTGTAACATTTTACGGAACAAAATCCGTCAGGAAAGGATCGATACCTATGCAGCGCAGCAGCGGCGTGCTTCTGCCCATCAGCGCCCTGCCCTCCCCCTACGGGATCGGCACCCTGGGCAAAAGCGCCTACGAATTTGTGGACTTTCTTTCCCAGGCCGGGCAGAAATACTGGCAGATCCTGCCGCTGGGCCCCACCAGCTATGGCGACAGCCCTTATTCCAGCTTCTCCACCTTCGCCGGAAACCCTTATTTCATTGACCTGGACCTGCTGATTCAGGAGGGGCTCCTGACCCGGGAAGAGGTGGAAGCGGAATCCTGGGGGGATAACCCGGCGCAAGCGGACTACGGTCTGCTCTACCGGACCCGGTTCCGCCTGCTGCGCGGGGCCTTTGACCGTGGTGAAGACGCCCTGCGGGAGGAGCTGGACGCCTTCCGGTGGGAAAACCGGGAATGGCTGGAAAAATACGCCCTGTTTATGGCGGTCAAGGACCACTTCGGCAGCGTCAGCTGGACCCAGTGGCCCGACGAAAGCATCCGGCTTGGCCGGCCCGAGGCGCTGGCGGCCTACGCCGAAGGACTAACATCTCAGGTTGATTTTTACGTCTTTTTGCAGTATCTGTTCTTCCGGCAGTGGGACACCCTCCGGGCATACGCCCACGAGCAGGGCATCTCCTTCATCGGCGACCTGCCCATCTATGTGGCCATGGACTCCGCCGACGTATGGGAAAGTCCCCAGTTTTTCCAGCTGGATGAAAACCGGATGCCCACGGAGGTGGCCGGCGTTCCCCCGGACGCCTTCACCGCCGACGGGCAGCTCTGGGGGAACCCCTTGTACAACTGGGAGGCCCTGGCAAACGACGGCTACGGCTGGTGGATCCGGCGGGTGGAGGGCGCGAAAAAGCTCTACGACGTGATCCGCATCGACCATTTCCGGGGCTTTGAGAGCTATTGGGCCGTGCCCTACGGCCACACCACCGCCAAGCTGGGCCGCTGGCGCCCCGGTCCGGGGATGGATCTGGTGTCCGTTTTCTTGGCCCGGTTCCCCGATTTGAACTTCATCGCCGAGGATCTGGGCTATATCACGCCTCAGGTCCGGGCCCTGCTGGACGGCTCCGGCTTCCCCGGAATGAAGATCCTCCAATTCGGCTTCGATGTGGACGGGGATTCCGACTATATGCCCCACCACTGCGGAGAAAAAAGCATCTGCTATATTGGCACCCACGACAATCCAACCGTCTTGGGCTGGGTGGACAGCCTGACCCCCAAGGAGCGGGCTTTTGCCCAGGAATATATGCACATCACCCCCGAAGAGGGCTGGTGCTGGGGCATGATCCGGGCGGGCATGGGCGCCGGCTCGGAGCTGTTCGTCAGTCAGATGCAGGACCTTCTGGAGCTTCCCGCCGCCGCCCGTACCAATATTCCCGGCACCCTGGGAGGCAACTGGGTATGGCGGATGCTGCCGGGCCAGGCCTCGCCTGCCCTGGCGAAAAAGCTGCGGCAGTACACCGCCACCTTCCGCCGGCTTCCCAAGGCTTCGGAAATGTAAAGGATTCCCCGGCCTTCGGGCCGGGGAAAGATCTAACTTTTGGGGAGGCCGCTATGGACATTCTCTATCAGGACCCTCAGCTGTTGGTCTGCGTCAAGCCCCAGGGCGTGTTGTCCACCGACGAGCCCGGGGGCCTGCCGGAGCTGCTTCGGGCCGCCCTGGGGGATCCCAAGGCCCAAGTGCGCACCGTCCACCGCCTGGACCGGGTGGTGGGCGGTCTGATGGTGTTGGCCCGCTCCCGCTCCTCCGCCCGGGCCCTGTCCGCCCAAGTGGAGAACCGGACTTTTGAAAAGGAATATCTGGCCGTGGTGAACGGAAGCCTCCCGCCCGCCGGGGAAATGCGGGACCTGCTCTATCGGGACCGGTACACCCACACCACCCAGGTGGTCCGGGAGCCGGGGAAGGATGTGAAGGAGGCGGTGCTGACCTACCGCCGGATCGACACGGTGGCGGGACTGACCAAGGTCGCCATCCATCTGGAAACCGGGCGTACCCATCAGATTCGGGTCCAGTTTGCCAGCCGGGGGCTGCCCCTGGTGGGCGACCAGCGCTATGGCCGGGGCGAACCGGTGCCCATCGCGCTGTGGTCCTATGCCCTGGCGTTCCGCCATCCTGAAACGGGCGCGCCCATGACCTTCCGCCTGCCGCCCCCCGCGGAGCCACCCTGGGACCGGTTCTCCCGATGATCGCGGCGGATGCCCCCGCAGATTTCGATTGCTTTTTTCTTTGGATTTACATAAAATGATTGGGCGGTTTGCCCGAAAAAGTCAATCCACCCAGATCCTCCGGCGCGGAAACTTCCCCGCGCCGGATTCTTTTGGAAAAGCCTTGATTTTTTCCCGGGAAACTGCTATAATATCCAACACGTCGGGGGTTTCCCCCGCCCGCGCCATATGGAGGTGTATCGAAGTGGTCATAACGGGCCTGACTCGAAATCAGGTAGCCCTCACGGGCTCGTGGGTTCGAATCCCACCGCCTCCGCCAAAAATCGGCAAGCATCACCAGAGGCTTGCCGATTTTTACTTTTTCACTATTCACTATTCACTTTTCACTAGATACGAAAAGCCGATTTTTGGGAGGTAATAAGTAATAGTGATTAGTGAAGAAGTTATGTGGTGTCCCCTTCGGGGACGATTTATAAATTCCGCGGGAGTTCAAGTCCCTCTATGAAAAGCCGAAAAATCTTTTTTATAGTCTCCAGACATCGGGAACCCGCATAAATGCTGAATTTATGCGGGTTTTCCTGTTTTCTTAGAACAAATCGCAGGGTGCTTTCCTCCTGCGGTTTTGTTATTTGGGGAGAAATGTTATCACGATCTTCTTGATAACATCACTATATTTTCTGTGTTATCAAACCCGCCCACGGCACGAATTTGGCGCAAAATGCTCTCTGATTATAGATGATCAGAGAGCTTTTTTACTGCCTACTTAGTCACATATAAGGAACACACTCATACTAACGGTATAAATATTTCACTCCAAATTATACGGATGGTGTGTTCAAAGGATCGGTTCGACGTGTTATACTTATATCAGACGAAAACGAGGAGGGATGAATGTGAAAATAAATCTTTCGGAAAATATTCGCGCCCAGCGCCGGGCGCGCTCACTGACACAGCAGCAGTTGGCGGATGCGTTGGGTGTTACCGTTGGGGCCGTCTACAAATGGGAGGCGAACTTATCCGCGCCTGATCTGACGCTGCTGGTTGAACTTGCTGACTTGTTTGATACTTCGGTGGACCTCCTACTCGGCTATGAGGTAAAAAGCAACAAGCAGGCTGATATAGTTACCCGTCTCAAGGAGTATCTGCGTAACAGAGACACAGGCGGACTTGCAGAAGCGGAAAAAGCGTTGATACGGTATCCGAACTGCTTTGATATTGTTTACGAGGGGGCCATGCTCTATTACCATTTTGGCCTTATGTCCCACAACAGGGAACAGTTGCAGCGCTCCATAGAACTCATGGAACGTTCCATCGCTCTTCTGGGGCAGAACACCGAACCCGAAATAAGCGAGCTTTCTATTTACGGCAATATAGCGGGGCATTTTCCAGTCTTGGTGACGAGGAAAAGGCGTTGGAGATACTGAAAAAGAATAATGCGTGCGGCATTAACAATGACATAATCGGTCTGTCGCTGGCGGTAGTTTGTAACCGCCCTGACGAGGCCATAAGTTATCTCTCTTTAGCTCTTGTCGAAAGGCTGGCGTCGCTTGTCCGCATTGTGATGGGATATATGAATGTGTTTTTTGGGAAAAAGGATTACGCTTCCTGCGCGTCCATCCTCCATCTGGCGCTGGACTTCTTCTCCGGCTTCAAGGAGAACGGAAAGAGCAATATGCTGGACAAACCATGCGCCAACCTTTACGTTTGCCTTGCCTGCACACAGTTGCATTTGGGACAGTCCGCCGAAGCTCGCAAATCTTTACGGACAGCAAAAGAGCTGTCAGAAGCGTTTGACAAGAATCCGGACTACTCAGCGGATAATATCCGCTACGTCCTTGAGAGTAAGCGGCATACAGCGTTTGACGATTTGGGCGAGACAGCCGCCGAAAGTGTTCTGCGGGCAGTGCGTGAAACGGACAGCGGACCGCTCCGCAAGCTGTGGGAGGAAATCGCACATGAAGAATAAGACATTGCGTAGGGAATACACTTCAAGGTTTTATGAGGGAAATAGAGTGGCATATTTTGTCATGATTTCTGTCGCCATCTTATTAGGCGTACTAAATCTGATTTTCCTCTGGTTGATTCAGCAGTTGGTCGATACGGTTTCCAGCATACCGGGGTCAACAAAAGTAGGTGTGCTGGCGATATTGGCAGTGGGAATTATTCTTTTGAACATTTTACTCAAAGGGTTCCAGTATGTTGCACAACCCCGCTTTTTTCAGAAAGCGATGATCCAGTTTAAGCAATTTACATTTGTGAAGCTGACCCGAAAAAACATCGCCTCGTTTCGGAGCGAGGATACAAGCGTATATCTCTCCGCATTCTCAAATGACCTTGCAACCATCGAGGCAAACTATTTGGGGATACAGTACACATTGGTTTTTAACATCATATGGGGTTCTGGCGCAATGCTTTTGATGTTGGCATACAACCCAGTGCTGACGCTGGCGGCAATTGGATTTTGCGTATTGCCGATTATCGCATCCACAGCAGCGGGAAAGCATCTGGAAGAAGCGGAGAAAAAAGTGTCGGGGGAAAACGCCGAATTTGTAGCCTCCCTTAAGGACGTCCTTAGTGGCTTTTTCGCGATTAAGAGTTTCCGTGCGGAAAATGCCGTTCTTGATCTTTTAGGGCAAAGCAGTATAGCTGTGGAAAGCGCCAAGTGCCGGAAACGAAAAATCAGTGTGATTCTCAGCATGCTTGGCGGAACTGCTGGCCTTATGGCACAGCTTGGCACGATCTCTGTAGGGGTTTTGTTGGCACTGTCGGGTTTTGGTATTACCCCAGGCGTTGTTACGGCGTTCCTAACCTTGTCCGGTGCGGTAATCAGCGTCATTCAGGAGTTGCCGGAGCTTCTGGCAAGCCGCCGGGCCGCACTGGGGCTGGTCGACAAAATGGCGCGGACGTTAGAGTTAAATGTCCGCGACGAGGGAAAAGACATCCCCAACTGTTTGGAAAACGGCATTTCGGTACACAATCTGTGCTTCGGCTATGAGCCGGACAAAGAAATACTGCACGACATTAATATAACTTTCGAGGCGGGAAAGAGCTATGCCATTGTTGGCAATTCCGGCAGCGGGAAATCCACGCTTCTGAATCTTTTAATGGCGTCGCGCCACGATTACAAGGGCGCGATATGCTACGACAACACAGAGCTAATGGGAATCAGCAGTAAGTCCCTATATGAGCTGGTTTCCATGGTCGAGCAGAATGTGTTTGTGTTTGACGCCTCCATCCGTGACAACATTACCATGTTTCGCGACTTCCCGACCGCCGATGTGGATAGGGCAATTGAGCTTTCGGGGCTGTCGCGGCTCATAAACGAGCGTGGCGGGGATTATCTGTGCGGCGAGAACGGCAAGAATCTGTCCGGCGGAGAGAAGCAGCGCATCGCAATTGCCCGGAGCCTCCTGCAGAAATCGTCGGTTTTGCTTGCCGATGAAGTGACCGCGTCGCTTGACGCCGATACGGCGTATCAAGTGATTGGCGATATATTGAAATTGGACGGCGTCACCCGTATCGTCGTAACCCACGCATTAGTAGAATCGCTCCTAAAGCAGTATGACGGCATCATTGTTCTAAAAGACGGCCATATCGTCGAATCCGGAACGTTTGCTGATTTGATAGATAAGAAAGGCTATTTCTACGCGCTTTATACAGTGGCGCAATAAAAGAAATGATTTGAAAAACGCACATCAGAATGGGTGCCATTCATAGAGGCTTGCCGATTATTACTTCTTTACTCCTTAATTAAAAATAGTAATTTTCACTATTCCTTCCCCATTTTTCTCCAAAGGGGTACGAACAGGAGGATGCCCGCCAGCATGGCGCCGCAGTCGGCAATGGGCGTGGCCCAGGCGATGGCGTCCGCGCCCGCCAAGGCGTCCAATAGGAACATGAAGGGCACGTCCAGCCCGCCTTTTCGCAGCATGGACAGCACCAGCGGTTTTCCCTTCTGCCCCACGGACTGGAAAATGGAGATAATGACCGTGGTGATGGCTGTAAACGGGCCTGTGATGCAGATGATCCGCTGGAACATACTGCCGTAGCGCACGGTTTCGGCGTCGTCGATAAAGGCCCGCACCAGGGGGTTCGCGCAGGTGAACAGCAGGATCGCCCCCACCGTCGTGACGGCCAGGCTCAAAATCAGCGTCACCTTGATGGCGGAGCGCATCCT
The DNA here is from genome assembly GCA_947632695.1 of uncultured Oscillospiraceae bacterium. Lineage (GTDB taxonomy): Bacteria > Bacillota > Clostridia > Oscillospirales > Oscillospiraceae > Faecousia. The sequence continues at coordinate 13,948 of CANRQC010000042.1, forward strand.
CCGGATATTTTTCGCGGAGTAGTTATACCCGATCAGCGGGATCACGCCTTGGGAAAGGCCGTTGGCAATGGCGAAGGATAGCATATCGATCTTCTTGGCGATGCCGATGCCCGCCACCGCGGCGTTGGAATAGTGGACCAGGAGCTTATTCAGCGTGATATTGGAGAAAATCCCCATCAGGTTCATGATCGCGCTGGGCAGGCCCACAAGCAGCACCTCTTTGGGGATGCCGCCCGAGACGGAATAATATTTTGGATGAAGCGTAAGATGGAGCCTGCCGCGTTTTACCAGGATCAGTACCATAAAATACAGCATGGCGATCAAGTTGGAGAGCATGGTCGCGATGGCCGCCCCGGCAATTTCCAGATGGAATCCGAAAATAAATACCGGGTCCAAAAAAATATTCAGCACCCCGCCCAGGGCCACGCCGAAGCTGGCCTGGCCGGAATAGCCCTCCGCCCGGACCAGGTGGGCCAGAGCGGCGTTTAGGACCGTGGGCACCGCGCCTACCGTCAGCGTCCAGAAAAGGTAGCTGTCGCAGAAATCATAGGTAAATTCGTCTGTGCCGACAGCGGGCAAAACCACCCTGCGCAGCGCGAAAATAGCAAGCCCGTATAGAAGCGCCACCACGGCAGAGGTCCAGATACAAAACGCCGAGGTTTTCCGGGCCTTTTCCGCGTCCCCCAGCCCCAAGCTCCGGGAGATGAGACTGGCGCCGCCGATCCCAAAGAGGTTGGCAAGCCCCGTGGTCAGCAAAAACAGCGGCAGACAAAGGGAAGCGGCGGCCACCTGGTTTGGGTCGCCGATCTGTCCAATGAAGAAGGTATCCGCCATATTGTAGATCACAGTGATGATCTGGCTGATTACCGTGGGGACCACCAGCGCGATCACCGCCCGGGTCACCGGCGTCTTTTCAAAAAGCTCTGTCTTGTCTGTTTTCATGCCCGCGCCTCTTTTTCCGAATTTTCGAGCAACAAAATAAATCCCCGAACCGCCATGCGGTAGCTGTCCCCCACGTCCACCGGAAACTGCCGGAAGGAGCCGG
>CANRQC010000043.1 GCA_947632695.1 uncultured Oscillospiraceae bacterium
CCCGCCCCCTCCGGGGACGCGGAGGGGCCGTTACAGCTGCTGGTGTCCTCCATCGACTACAACGACTATGTGGGCCGGATCGCCATTGGCCGGATTGAGCGGGGCGTGATCCGGGTGAATCAGGAGGTCTCCATCTGCGACTATCACGACAATGCTTTCCGGGAGCGGGGCAAGGTGGCGGCGCTCTACGAGTTTGACGGTCTGAGCCGCAAGCCCGTTCAGGAGGCCGCCGCCGGGGAGATCGTGGCCCTGTCCGGCATGTCCGACATCACCATTGGCCGGACCCTCTGCGCCCCCGACGCGCCGGAGCCTCTGCCCTTCGTGAAGATCTCCGACCCCACCATTGAAATGACCTTCTCCGTCAACGACTCCCCCTTTGCCGGGCGGGAGGGCAAATTCGTCACCTCCCGGAATCTGCGGGACCGGCTGGAGCGGGAGCTATTGAAGGACGTGTCCCTCCACGTCACGGAGATGGGCACCGACGCCTTCAATGTGGCGGGCCGGGGGGAGATGCACCTGTCCATTTTGATGGAGACCATGCGCCGGGAGGGGTATGAATTTGCGGTGTCCACCCCCCGGGTACTGACCAAGGTCATCGACGGCCAGGTTTGCGAGCCCATTGAGCGGATGGTGGCCGACGTGCCGGAGGACAGCATGGGCGCGGTGATCGAGAAGCTGGGCCGCCGCCGGGGGGATCTGCTGTCCATGACCCCCATGGGCAGCCGCTACCGGCTGGAGTTTCTGGTGCCCTCCCGGGGCCTGTTCGGCTACCGCAGCGAGTTTCTCACGGACACCCGGGGCGAGGGCGTGATGAGCTCCGTTCTGGACAGCTACGCCCCCATGAAGGGGGAGATCGACCGGCGGCTCACCGGCTCTTTGATTGCCTTTGAGAGCGGCGAGGCCTGCTCCTATGGTCTGTTTAACGCCCAGGAGCGGGGCGCCCTGTTCATTGGGCCAGGCGTCCAGGTCTACGCCGGCATGGTGGTGGGCATTTGCAGCCGGAACGAGGATATGACGGTGAATGTCTGCAAGAAAAAGCAGCTGACCAACATGCGGGCCGCCGGGTCCGACGAGGCCCTACGGCTGACGACGCCCCGTGTGTTGTCTCTGGAGCAGTGTTTGGAATTTCTGGCGGACGACGAGCTTTTGGAGTGTACGCCCAAGAGTCTGCGGATTCGCAAGCGGGAGCTGGATCACGCCGCCCGGATGCGTCAAGTCATGAAAAAGCGCTCTGAGGCGGCCAGTGGCCGCTGACAATGCGTGCGCCAGTCTGGCAATAATCGTTTTATCTGCTGGGCTCGCTCGGTATCGTTCCTTCTGTGCGGAGCGCACCGACATGAGAAAGCCGTAAGCCCACAAATATTCTCCGTAGCTTGGCACTATTGGGGAGCGGCGGGGGGTCCTTAGGGGGGCGCCTTTGCTCGAAGCGCCCCCTAAGCCGACTTCTTTGCCCACTTTCTTGCTCGGCGGCAAGAAAGTGGGTCCCCCGGAAGGGGCCGGGGGAGCATTCCCGGCAAGAAATGCACCAAAATAAGAAGGTAAAAAGGTGGTTTTTTCCCACCCACCCGCTAGGGTGATTTTGCCCGGTATCGGCGGGCGGTGGATGGACTGGTTGAGGCGGAAAGAGGGAAATTGGGATGGACAAGACCTTCGAGAAATTTCTTCGGCGGGGCATCGATCTGGGCCCGGTGGGGGCAATGCGCCGGGGCGATAACACCCCCTATTTCTGCACCCCCAAGGGGGCGTCGATCTTCGGCTGGGCGGGGGTGGACGGCATCCACTTCTGCTTTATCCGGGGCTTTGGCGGGATGGTATTCGCCGTCAGTCCCATGAACAGCGCTCCCAACTATGTCCGCCCATTGGCGGGAAATTTTGAGGATTTTCTGCGGCTGCTCCTGGCCTGCGGGGACACCGCCCCCTTGGAGCAGGCCTGGATGTTTGACGAGGGGCAGTTTGACGCCTTCCTCCGGGACAATCCGCCCACACAGGAGCAGGAGAAGACCCTGTCGGAAATTGCCGAAGCCTTCCGCCTGGCCCCCATGGAGCGGCCCTGGGCATATATCCATGCCCTTCAGGCCGGTTTTGACTACTCCAAAATTAAATTTTCGGAAGATTTTTACGATCTGGCGCCCGCCCCGGAGCCGGAAAAACCGGAATGGAAGGTCTATTTTGACGGGGGATTCTGGGTCCACCGGGGAAAGGACCGGGCTGGGACGGAGATCCCTCTGGGCGTGGAATTTACCTGGGCCGGTCGGCGCTGGGTGGTCCCGGCGGCCTATGCCTGCGGCAAGGGCCTGGTGGTGGATTTCTGTATGCGGGCGGAACCGGCGGAAATTCGCCGCTTTATGGAAAAGTGGGATCTGGACCCGGCGCGGGATTCGGCGGAAAACCGCACCCGAGAGCAGCAAATGCGGATGGAGTTGGAAAATCCCCTCTGCTTCGATTTCCGGCCCCGCCTGGAACTCAACGGGAAGACCCTCCGGGCCTCCCGCGGGTACAGCGTGAGCTTCAACCCCTGCCTGCCGGCGGGGTTCACCATGGAGCTGGAGGCCAAACAGGCCGTGGACCACTATGGGCTGGACGAGTCCTGCGGATGGGTTATCTGCCGGAACGCGTTTCCCTGGGGTGGCCGCCGTCCGGCAATCAAAACCCTCCGCCTGACCATAGAGCAGCAGCCGGTCCGGGTGCCGGGGCCCCATTTTACGGCCCATCAGCCCGGGGACACGTTTACCCTTTCCAACCCAGTCAGCGGAAAAATCTATGATTTGACCGTACAGGAGCTGGAAAAGCAGACCATTTCGGCAAAGGCCTTTGGCTCCGACCGCTGGTTTTATCCCACCAACACGGTGGCCATGGTCTACACCCTCTCCCCGGAGCCGGAGGAGCGGGTGCTGATCTGCGACTGCGCCGAGGGCGACCAGCCTCTGGAGATCGGGCCGGCAGACCCCGCCGGCCCCACCGCTACGAGCAGCGCCGCGGTGATCGGCTTCATCAGCGGGGCGGACGGGCCCACCGCTGTTTTTCCCGGCGGCAGTCCGGGGGAAAAGCGCCACGCGGCCTTTTCCTCCCTCCGTTTTGAGCAGGTTGCGGGGGATGTGGAATGGCGGGCGGATTTTCTGGTCCGGCAGTTTGAAGAAGCGTCCTTTACATTGCTGTAACGATCTTTCCCCCGCTTTTGCGACCGGCAAAAGCGGGGGGCTTTTGTTCCGAAGCCGGGGGGACAAAAATTGGCATGAATGCGTATTCGTCCCCGCGATCTTAATAAAAGCTTAACCTTCTGGGGGTTTCGTTTTGGGGACGAATGTGCTATAATATGGGAAAAGCAAGCATTGGAGCGGCAGCGCCGCTTTAGGAGGTCCAGCTATGAAGGCTCAAGAGAAACAAACCTCCCCCGTCCGCACCCCCCTGCCCGTCTGCAACCCCAATCCCAAGCTGGGGCTGACCCAAGAGCAGGCGCAGCGCCGCATGGACGCCGGCTGGGGCAACGCCGCCCCGGAGGGCGCCGGACGCAGCGAGCGGGACATTATTTTCCACAACTGCGTCACCTTCTTCAACCTGGTCTTTTTGGTGCTGGCGGCGATCCTGATTTTGGCGGGCTCCTCCGTGAAAAATATGACCTTTTTGGTCATTGTGGTGGTCAACACCGTCATCGCCTGCTTCCAGGAGATCCGGGCCAAGCGGGCCGTGGACAAGCTGACCCTGGTGGCGGCCCAGACCCTGCCGGTCTACCGGGACGGGGAGAGGCTCGCCCTGCCCACCACGGAGCTGGTGCGGGACGACATTGTGGAGTTCTCCCCCGGGGATCAGATCTGCGCCGACGCTATTTTGCGCGTGGGGGAGCTGCAGGTGGACGAGTCCCTGGTCACCGGCGAGGCCGACGCCATCGACAAGCGCCCCGGGGACGCCCTGCGCTCCGGCAGCTTCGTCATCGCGGGCCGGGGCCGGGCTCAGCTGACCCAGGTGGGCCCCGACGCCTTTGCCGCCAAGCTGGCCCGGGAGGCCAAGGCCGATCCCAAGGCCGCCAAGTCGGAAATGATGCGTTCTCTGGACCATTTGATCCGGGCGGTGGGCTTTTTGCTGATCCCCGTGGGTCTGGCCATGTTCTACAAGGAGTTTTTCCTGCTCCATTCCCAGCTGCGGACCAGCGTGGAGAGTACCGTGGCCGCTCTGATCGGCATGATCCCCGAGGGGCTGTACCTGCTGACCAGCGTGGCCATGGCGGTGTCCGCCATGAAGCTCACCCGGAAGCGGGTGCTGGTGCAGGACATGAACTGCATCGAGACCCTGGCCCGGGTGGACGTGCTGTGCGTGGACAAGACCGGCACCATCACGGAGCCTGCCATGGACGTGGAATGTATCCTGCCCCTGACGCAGGACAGCTACGAAGAGACGGAGGCCGCCCTCACCGCCCTCTACGGCAGCCGGGAGCCGGACAACGACACCGCCCGGGCCCTGGCGGAGCTGTTCGACGGCACGTCGGACTGGGAATGTCAGCGCTACATTCCCTTCACCTCGTCGGCCAAGTGGAGCGGCGGGGTGTTTAAGGACCGGGGGGCCTATCTCACCGGGGCGCCGGAATATCTGATCCGGGAGGGCTTCCCGGAGGTCCGGGCCCAGGCCCAGGACTGGGCGGCGTCCGGCTACCGGGTGCTGCTGGTGGCCCGGTACGACGGCGACCCCCAGCCTGGCGCGCTGGAGGATGAAAAGCTCACCCCTCTGGCTCTGGTGCTGCTGACCAACCGGATCCGGCCCCAGGCCCCGGACACCTTCCGCTATTTCGCCGCCCAGGGGGTCTCCATCCGGGTGATCTCCGGGGACAATCCCGCCACGGTCAGCCAGATCGCCGCCCGGGCGGGCATTGAGAATGCGGACAAGCTGGTGGACGTCACGAATCTCGAGAGCGACGAGGACTTCCGCAATGCCGTGGAGGAATACACCGTCTTTGGCCGGGTCACCCCGGAGAAAAAGAAAAAGCTGATCCAGGCCTTCAAGGCGGCGAAGCACACCGTGGCCATGACCGGCGACGGCGTCAACGACGTACTGGCCATGAAGGAGGCGGACTGCGGCATCGCCATGGCCTCCGGGGCCCAGGCCGCCAGCCAGGTGGCGCGGCTGGTGCTGCTGGACTCGGACTTTGCCGCCATGCCCGGCATCGTGGGGGAGGGCCGGCGGGTCATCAACAACATTCAGCGGGCCGCCACCCTATTTCTGGTGAAGAACATCTTCTCCCTGGGTCTGGCGCTGTGCAGTCTGCTGACCCTGTGGCCCTACACCCTGGCCCCGGTGCATTTAAGCGCCATTTCCACCCTGACCATCGGCATTCCCTCCTTCTTCCTGGCCATGGAGCCCAACTATGAGCGGGTCCGGGGCCGGTTCCTGGCGGGGGTGCTGCGGCGGGCCTTCCCGGGCGGGCTGACCAATATTTTCGTGGCCCTGATGGCCCAGGGCTATATGCAGGTCTTCAGCCTGCCTCAGGACGAGACCAGCACCGTCTGCGCCGCCATTTTGGGGGTGGTGGGGCTACTGGTGCTGTTCCAGACCTGTAAGCCCTTCAATCTGTTCCGGAAAATCATCTGGGCCGCCATGGCGGCGGGGCTGGTGGCGTGCTTCACCCTGTTCTGGGGCATTTTGGAGCTGCAAACCGGCAGCGTGGGGTCCAGGCTCATCATGTTCACCCTGCTGCTGATGACGCCCACGGTGTTTTTCGCCATCCAGCGGATCTTCGACTGGGGAGACAAGATCATCGCCTGGGCCCGCCGGGCCATTCCCGACCTGCTCGAAGCGCTGCGGTCCTCCTCCACGCCTCAGAACCCCTAGCGGGCAGGGCCCGCGGCCAGTACGCACCGGGACCGGCGGGTATCGTTCCATCTGCTGGGCTCGCCCGGTATCGGCGGGCGGCCAGTGGCCGCTGACAATACGTGCGTGGGTCTGGCGGTAATCGTTCCATCTGCTGGGCTCGCCCGGTGTCGTTTCTGCTGATAATGTCCGACGTTCCGGCGGCAGGGCGGGCGGCGCCCGCCCTGCCGCCGGTATTTTTTGAAAGGAGCTTGCGCCGGTATGCGAACCTACACCCTGAAAAAAGCCCCGGGCCTGCCCCTGTATGAGTCCCTCTACCGTGCCCTCCGGGACGATATCCTCTCCGGCGCCCTCCCGCCAGGGGAGAAGCTGCCGTCCAAGCGGGCCCTGGCCTCCCATCTCCGGGTCAGCCAGATCACGGTGGAGGCCGCCTATTCCCAGCTGCTGTCGGAGGGGTATCTCCGATCTCAGGAGCGGGTGGGCTATTTTGTGGAGAACGCGGAGCGGTCCGCCCCGGTCCGGCCCCTGCCGGACCCGCCGGAGGCGCCCCCGCCGCCCCCCAAGCTGGATCTGACCTCCTCCGCCCCGCCGGACTTTCCCTTTTCCGTGTGGAGCCGCCTCCAGCGGGAGGTGGCCCTGGATCTGGGGCCGGCGCTGCTGGCCCCCATGCCCAGCCTGGGCATTTTGGAGCTGCGCCAGGCCATCGCCGGGCATTTGGCGGCCTTTCGGGGCCTGTCCGTGGAGCCGGAGCGGATCCTCATCGGCGCGGGCACCGATTTTCTGTGCAATTTGCTGCTCCAGCTCCTGGGCCGGGACAAGGTCTTTGCCCTGGAGGAGCCGGGCTACGGCAAATTGCGCAGTATCTATACCGCCGGCGGCGCCCGGTGCGTCCCCGCCCCCCTGGACGGCCAGGGGGTGGTGCCCCAGGGGCTGGCGGGGGCCCAGGTGCTTCACTTCTCCCCGGCCCACCACTTTCCCACCGGGGCCGTCACCTCCATGTCCCGGCGGACGGCCCTGCTGGAATGGGCCCAGGCCGCCCCGGACCGGTGGATCATCGAGGACGATTACGACAGCGAGTTTCGGGCCCACCCCCTGCCCGCCATGGCCTCCCTGGACCGGGAACGGGTGATCTACATGAACACCTTCTCCAAAAGCCTGGCCCCCGCCATTCGGATCGGCTATCTGGCCCTGCCGGAGACGCTGTACCGGCGTTTAAAGGAGAAGCTGGGGTTTTATGGCTGCACCGTCCCCAGCTTCGAGCAGTACGCCCTGGCCCGATTTCTCAGCCGGGGCTATTTTGAAAAGCACATCAACCGGATGCGCAAGACCTACCGGGCCCGGCGGAGCCGGGTCATCGCCGCCATCCGGGAATGCGGCCCGGGCTTTTCCATCGCGGAGCAGGACGCGGGACTCCACTTCCTTTTAAAGGTGGACGCTCCCATTTCCGACCCTGCCCTCCGGGCCCACTTTGCCCGGGCGGGAATCGCCATCCGCACCCTGTCCCAATACTACCACGCCCCGCCCCCGGCGGACGTCCGCGCCACCCTGGTGGTCAACTACGCCGGGGTCACGGAGGAAGGCCTGCCCCTTTTGACGGAAGCCCTGAAAACCATCCCCGGAATTTCCCATTTTTGAGAGTTTTGCTTGCTTTTTTCCCTCTTTCGGTATAAGATAAAGGGAGAAAGCAGAAAGGGGGCGGCGGTATGCCCACGAAAGCCGAAATTTGCCGAGGGTGCCTGCTGGGCCTTGCCGTGGGCGACGCCATGGGCTACACCGTGGACAGCAAATCCTGGCCCGAGATCCAGCGGGACTACGGACCCAACGGCCTGCTGGGCTACGACCTGGTCAACGGCTACGCCGACGTCACCTCCTACACCCAGCTGGCGGCCTACACCGCCAACGCCCTGCTTCTGGGGGCCACCCGTGGCCAGACCCAGGGAAAAATGTCCCCCTTTATCCGCTATGTGGCCGCGGCCCAGCGGGAGTGGGCCCAGATCCAGACCACCCGCCGGGCGCCGGATAGGGCTCTGTGCTGGGTCAGCCGGGCGCCGGAGCTGCGCCGCCGGTGCTGCATGGACACCTGGATGCTGAACACCCTCCGCCGGGGGGAGGCCGGTTCCCCGGAGGAGCCGGTGGGCAAGTCCGCCTCCTGCGGCAGCCTCACCGCCGCCATCCCCGTGGGGCTGTTCTTTGATCCCGACCGGATGAAGCCCCAGGAGATCGGCCAGCTGGGCATGGAGACCGTGGCCCTGACCCACGGGGACCCGGCCACCTTCCTTGCTGGGGCGGTGTTGGCCTACTGCGTGGCGGGGCTGGCCCAAGAGCCGGAGGTTCCTATGGAGGAGCATTTCCGCCAGGCCGCCGACGTGGCCGCGGCCCAGTTTGGGCGGCAGTATCCCCAGGCCGAGGAGCTGCGGGGGATGCTCCACCGGGTCATCGCCCTGGCCAAAGGGGCGGAGGAGCCTCTTCAGGTGATGACCCGTCTGGAATGCGACACCGCTCCCCGGGCTCTGGCCGGCGCCTTCTACGCCGTGCTGACCTCCGGGGGGGACTTTGACGCCGCCATGATCTGCGCCGTGAACCACTCGGGCCGCAGCGCCGCCGTGGGGGCCGTGGCCGGGGCCCTGCTGGGGGCCAGCCTGGGAGAGTCGGCCCTGCCGGAATTTTACATGGACTGCCTGGAGCCGGCGCCCGCCCTGCGGACCCTGGCCGACGATCTGGCCGCCGGATGCCCCCTGGAGCGGTCCAGCCGCCTGTTTGACGACGACTGGGACCGGAAATACATCCAGGGCGAGCCGGTGGACCCGGACGGCTGGAGCGAGGCGTAGGTTTTTTCGAATTTTGTTGAAAAAAACCGGATTTTTCTTCCATTTCCCTCTTGCAAAATGGGGACAAGGATGGTATACTATCAGTAATCTTGCGTAGATACTACAAAAGAGAGGGGATCCGCCCCTCTCTTTTGCGCTGAAAGAGGCGAATTTCTTGAAAATAACGGACTTGGTCGCGGAAATGGCCCGGCCCATCGCGGAGGCCCAGGGCTGCACGCTGTGGGACGTGGAGTACGTCCGGGAGGGCTCGGAGCGGTTCCTCCGGGTGTACATCGACAAGGACGGCGGCGTGAGCATCAACGACTGCGAGGCCGTCGCCCGGGCGCTGGACCCCCTGCTGGACGAGGCCGACCCCATCCCGGAGCGCTACCACTTCGAGGTCTGCTCCGCGGGACTGGAACGGCCATTGCGGCGGCCGTCGGATTTTGAAAAATTTATGGGATCCCCCATCTGGGTGAAGCTCTACCGCCCCCTGGGGGGCAGGAAGGAATTTCCCGGAATTTTGGAGGGCTATGACGGCGGGCGAATCACCGTCCGGCCCCAGGAGGGGGAGCCTGTGACCCTGGAAAGATCCCAGGTGGCTCTGGTGCGTCTCCGGGCCGAATTTTAACACATATGGAACCAGGAGGAAAGAAAATGGCCAAAAATACTCGGAAGAAAACCGTCGAGGCCCCCAAGGTGGACATCGGCGCGGAAATTTTCGCCAGCCTGCGGGACTTAGAGGCCCTGAAGGGCATCCCCGTGGACTACATGGTGGAGCGGCTGAAGCAGGCCCTGACCAACGCCTACCGCCGGGACCGGGAGGATCACCGGGACGTGCCCGCCGAAAACGTGGTGGTGGACCTGAGCGAAAAGGGCCTGACCATGTTCCAGGTCAAGACCGTGGTGGAGGAGGTGGAGGACACCGCCCTGGAGATCCAGTTGGACGCTGCCCGCGCCATCGACCCCAACGCCCAGGTGGGGGGCGTCATCAGTATCCCCATCAACATCGACAAGTTCGGGCGCATCGCCGCCCAGACCGCCAAGCAGGTGGTGATCCAGGGCATCCGGGAGGCCGAGCGGGGCATGAACGCCGCCCCCGAGCGGTTCACCGCCAAGGCCCAAGAGCTGGTCACCGGCAAGGTGACGGACTTCGCCGCCGTGAAAAAGCAGATCGCCGAGGCGGAGGCGCTGATCCAGCGGAACACCGGTCGGAAGGCCTCGGCCTACGAGCTGGCCCGGGAGCTGGGCATTTCCATGTGGAAGATCCACCTGGCGGAGAACGACCCCGGCGCCCTGGTCCTCACCGTGGGCCAGGGGGAGGAGGCCAGCGACGCCGTCCTCCGCTCCAGCGAGCAGATCCCCGGGGAGACCTTCGCCCCCGGCGAGACCATAAAGGCCTACTCCCTGGAGACCCGGAACGCCGGCCGGGAGCCGGTGCTCTACGTCTCCCGGACCCATCCCAATTTGATCCGGCGGCTCTTCGAGCTGGAGACCCCGGAGATATTCGAGGGCCAGGTGGAGATCCGCAACATCGCCCGGGAGGCCGGGTCCCGCTCCAAGATGGCCGTCCGGGCCGCCCAGGAGGGGCTGGATCCCGTGGGCGCCTGCGTGGGGCCCAGAGGGGGCCGGGTGGCCGCCGTGGTGGAGGAGCTCCACGGCGAAAAGGTGGATATCGTGGTCTTTTCGGAAGACCCCTGTGAATATGTCCGGGCCGCGCTAAGTCCGGCGGAGGTGGTCTCCGTCACCCAGATCCCCGGCCAGAAGGCCTGCCGGGTGGTGGTGCCGGACAACCAGCTGAGCCTGGCCATCGGCAAGGAGGGCCAGAACGCCCGCCTGGCCGCCCGGCTCACCGGCTACAAGATCGATATCAAATCCCTGTCCTCCCTGGAAGGCGCCGCCCAGGAGTAAGGGGGGCCGTCCATGGAGAAGAAAATTCCCCAGCGGCAGTGTATGGGCTGCCGGGAGCGGAAGGCCAAGCGGGAGCTGATCCGGGTGGTGCGCCGAACCGACGGCACCGTGGGTCTGGATTTTTCCGGCAAGGTCAACGGCCGGGGGGCCTACCTGTGCCCCAACCCGGAGTGCCTGAAAAAGGCCCAGCGCTCCCGGGCGCTGGAACGGAGCCTGGAAACCCCCATCCCTCAGGAGGTCTACGATCGCCTGGCCCGGGAAATGGAGGCGGGAAATGGATAGAGCGTTACAGTATCTGTCCCTGGCCCACAAGGCGGGGCTGGCCGCCCTGGGAGAGGAAGCGGCTGCCGACGCCGCCCGGGCGGGGGACGCCCGCCTAATCCTCGTGGCCGCCGACGCCGCCGAACGAACCTGGCGGCGGGCGGAGACCATGACGGCGGGCACGAACCAAAAACGTCTCCGGTTGGGCTGCGCCAAGGAGGAGCTGGGCGCCGCCGTGGGCCGGGCCCAGCTGGCCATCGCCGCCTTTTTAGACCCGCCCCTGGCCCTGGCCTTTCTGAAAGCCCTGGACCCGCCCCCGCCGGAGGACGTGACCCAGGCCCTTCAATCGTCGGCGGACCGTCTCCGCCAGCGGCAGGAGGAGGCCAAGGCCCATCTGCGCAACAAGCGCCGGAAGAAGAAGGAACATTGATTTTGGAGGTGTGCTTATGAGTTTAGTGAAGTACCGAGTGAAGGAAGTCGCGGCGGATTTTGGCCTGCCGCCCAAGGATATTTCTGCCATCGTCGCGAAATTTTCCGCCAAGCCCAAGTCCTATTCCCAAATTTTGACGGACCAGGAGCTCAACGCGGTTTTTGACTACATGACCCAGACCCATCAGATCACGTCCTTGGAGCAGGTCTTCGCCGCCCAGGCGGCCAAGCCCGCGCCCAAGCCCGCGGAGCCGCCCAAGGAGCCGGCCAAGCCGGAGCAGCCCAAGGCCGAAACCCCCGCCCCGGACCAGGCCAAGGCCCCCAAGCGCCCGGAGCAGGCCAAAAAGCAGGAGGGCAAGCCCCTCCCGCCCAAGTCCGAGGGCAAGCCCGAGGCCAAGCAGGAGCCCAAGCCCGCGCCCCAGAACGCCCAGCCCCAAAAGCCTGCCAAGCCCAAAGAACCGGAGCGGAAGCGGGAGCGCCGGGTGGTGGACACCTCCGCCGTCCAGGTCAACGCCGCCCGGTTCGACGACCGGGTGGACAGCCTGATGAGCGAGCGGGAGCAGAAGTACACCGGCGGCAAGCAACGCATCGGCGGCGGCAAAAAGGCCAATAATAAAAAAGACGGCAAGTTCAAGGGCAGCAAGGCCCGCAGCGAGGAGCAGGAGAAGCTCCGCCGCCTCCAGATGGAGGTGGCCCGCCGGGCCCCCGTCACCGTGAAGATCCCCGACGAGATCACCGTGGGCGAGCTGGCCTCCCGGATGAAGAAGACCGCCGGGGAGGTCATCAAGCTGCTGCTGAAAAACGGCGTCATCGCCGCCATCAACCAGACCATCGACTTCGACACCGCCGAGTTCGTGGCCACAGAGCTGGGCTGCAAGGTGGAGCGGGAGGTCACCGTCACCATCGAGGAGCGGATCATCGACGACCATGTGGACACCGCCGAGGAGCTCCAGCCCCGTTCCCCCGTGGTGGTGGTCATGGGCCACGTGGACCACGGCAAGACCAGCCTGCTGGACGCCGTGCGGAAGACCAACGTGGTCTCCGGCGAGGCCGGCGGCATCACCCAGCACATCGGCGCCTACACCGTGCAGATCGGCGGCAATCCCATCACCTTCCTGGACACCCCCGGCCACGCGGCCTTCACCTCCATGCGGGCCCGGGGCGCCATGTGTACGGATATCGCCATTCTGGTGGTGGCCGCCGACGACGGCATCATGCCCCAGACCATCGAGGCCATCAACCACGCCAAGGCCGCCAAGATCCCCATCGTGGTGGCCATCAACAAAATGGATAAGCCCGGCGCCAACCCGGACCGGATCAAGCAGCAGCTCACCGAGTACGACCTGCTGCCCGAGGAATGGGGCGGGGACACCATCGTGTGCCCCATCTCCGCCAAGACCGGCATGGGCATCGACAACCTGCTGGAAATGGTCATCGTCACCGCCGAGGTCCAGGATCTGAAGGCCAACCCCAACCGGCCCGCCAAGGGCACCGTCATCGAGGCCAGGCTTGACAAGGCCCGGGGCCCCATCGCCACGCTGCTGGTGCAAAACGGCACCTTGAAGCAGGGCGACATCGTCATCGCCGGCACCGCCGTGGGCCGGGTCCGGGTGATGACCAACGACAAGGGCCGCACCGTCAAGACCGCCGGCCCCTCCCAGCCCGTGGAGATCACCGGCCTGGCCGACGTGCCCACCCCCGGCGACGAGTTCAACGCCGTCTCCGACGAGCGGATGGCTCGGGAGCTGGTGGAGCAGCGCCGCCAGGCGGAAAAGGACGCTCAGGCCAAGCTGGCCACCAAGGTGACCCTGGACAACCTCTTCGACAAGATGAAGGAGGGGGAGATGAAGGAGCTGGATCTGATCGTCAAGGCCGACGTTCAGGGCTCCGCCGAGGCCATCAAGGCCAGCCTGGAGAAGATCTCCAACGACGAGGTCCGGGTGAAGGTCATCCACGCCGGGGTCGGCGCGGTGAACGAGTCCGACATCCTGCTGGCCTCCACCGCCGGGGCCATCGTGGTGGGCTTCAACGTCCGGGCGGACGCCGCCGCCCAGGCCAACGCCCAGCGGTCCAAGGTGGATATGCGGTTCTACCGGGTGATCTACGACGCCATCGACGAGATCGAGGCCGCCATGAAGGGTATGCTGGCCCCCAAGTACCGGGAGGCCGTCATTGGCCACGCCGAGGTTCGGGTGACCTACAAGGTCTCCGCCGTGGGCACCATCGCCGGCTGCATGGTCAAGGACGGCAAGGTGGCCCGGGACGCCAAGGTCCGGGTGCTGCGGGACAACATCGTGGTCCACGAGGGCGAGGTGGGCTCCCTGCAGCGGTTTAAGGACCCGGTCAAGGAGGTCGCCGCCGGCTACGAGTGCGGCATGAGCATCGCCAAGTTCAACGACATCAAAGAGGGCGATGTTTTCGAGTGCTTCGTCATGGAGCAAATTCAGGTTTAACCAGATCCCGCCGCGCCCATCCGGCGCGGCGGATTTCCGAGAAGGAGGGATCCATTATGCCATCCAACCGATTGGACCGGATCAACGAGGCAGTCCGCAAGGAGCTGTCCAGCCGCCTGCGGGAGGTCAAGGACCCCCGGGTGCGGGACACCATGATCTCCATCACCCGGGTGGAGGTGACGGCGGATCAGAAGTACGCCAAGGTCTACGTCAGCTTTCTGGAAACGGAGAAGGCCAAGGAGGCCCTAAAGGGCCTTAAATCCGCCGCGGGCTTCCTGCGCCGGGACCTGGCCCGGACGTTGCAGCTGCGCTGCACCCCGGAGCTGCAGTGGGTTCTGGACGAGTCCATCGTCCAGGGGGCCAAAATGCTGGAGCTGCTGCGCTCCCTGGAGGAATCCGATGCCGATGACGAGAGCTGACGCCGCCGCCTGGCTTCTGAGCCGGGACCGCTACCTGATCCTCACCCACCGCCGCCCTGACGGGGACACGGTGGGCTCCGCCGCGGCGCTGTGCCGGGCCCTTCGGGCCCTGGGGAAATCCGCCCACGTCCTGAAAAACCTGGAGGTGACGGAAAAATACCTGCCCCTGCTCTCCGGACTCACCGTGGACGCCCCCCAGGCCGGGCAGACGGTGATCTCCGTGGACGTGGCCTCCAAAAATATGCTGCCCGACGGCTTTCTGCCCCTGCTGCCAGATATCCAGCTGCGGCTGGACCACCACGCCGGGGCGTCCTTCACCCCTCTGGAGCTGGTGGACCCGGAAATGGGGGCCTGCGGGGAGCTGATCTGGGACCTGCTAAACCTCTGGGGCCTGAAAATGGACAAAAAAATGGCCGAAGCCCTCTACACCGCCGTGTCCACAGACACCGGCTGCTTCCGCTACGCCAACACCACCGCCCACACCTTTACCGTGGCGGCGGCCTGCGCCCAGGCGGGGGGCGACCTGTTTTCCATCAACCAGGCCATTTTTGAGACCACCTCCCTGGCCAAGCTCCGGCTCAGCGGCTATGCAGCCCAGCATATCCGCCGGTCCCAGGGGGGAAAAATTGCCGTGTTCCCCCTGCCCAAGGCGGTGGAGACCGCTCTGGAGGCCACGGAGGACGATTTGGAAAACGTCTCCGGCCTGCCCCGGTCATTGCCGGGGGTGGTGCTGGCCGCCACCCTCCGGGAAAATCCC
>CANRQC010000044.1 GCA_947632695.1 uncultured Oscillospiraceae bacterium
CCGTAAAACACGATGGACAGGCAGAAGTACAGCCACAGCATACTCAGGGCCACGGCGTACACCGAGCCGTAAATATTGGCGTAGTTGGGAAAATGCTCCACATAGACCGAGAAAATGTCCGTAAACACCAGCCAGCCGATGCTGGACAGCAGCGCCCCGGGCAGAGAGTCCAACAGGTTGTTGCGCCGGTTGGGGAAGACCATAAAGATGCCGCAGAAGAAGGCGGTCTGGATAATAATCAGCAGGAAAAACCGCAGATCCAGCACTTCCCCCAGAAACCGCAGCACCGGATTGTCGGAAGCGTGGAGCCATTCCAGCAGCAGCGTGCCAAAGACATGGAGGGCAAGGGTCAGCAGCACCACCACCAGGAAGAAAAAGGTGTAGATCACGCTGATCCCCCGGGTGTACCAATACCCCCGGTCCTCGGAGACGTGGTATACCGCGTTCAGCCCGGTGAGCAGGCCGAAGATCCCCCTGCTGGCAGACCACAGAGCCGTCAGCGCGGACAGACCCACCACGGCATGGCTGGAGCTGGTGTAGGTGCTGGCGATCAGCCGCTCCGCCGCGGGAAGCAGGGCGGCGGGAAGGATGCCGGAGAGTAGATCGGTCAGGGTCTCCACCCGCAGCCCGGTATAGCGCAGAAGGCTCAAAATCAGCACCAGGGCCGGGAACACCCCCAAAACGATAAAATACCCCGCATGGGCGGCATGGAAGGAAATATGCAGTTCGCCAATGGACCGGGAAAGACGGTAGACCCTTCCGATCAGCCCGCCCTGGGGAATTTGCTTCAAATCCTCGCGTCCTTTCCGGAGAAAAATGGGAAGACGTGCCGCGCCAGAAGCGCGGCACGCCCTATTCACAAATCAAGCCGCTGGCCCTATGCCGCCAAATACCGATTCCCATCATTTATCGCGCCCGCAGTAATGATACCGGGCAAAAGAAATCGGGTGGCGATTCCAGACGGCCCCGTGCGCATTGTCAGCGGCCACTTGCCGCCCGCCGATACCGGGCTGGTGGCAAGGCTTACGATACCCACCATCTATCGCGCCCGCAGTAATGATACCGGGCAAAAAGACTCGGGTAACGATTCTAGACAACTTCGTGCGCATTGTCCGCGGCCACTGGCCGCTATTCGGCGGAGATCAGATAGTAGTAGACCGGCTGGCCGCCCTTGAGAAGATTCACATCCGCCCCGGCGCAGGTGTCGGAGAAAAGCTCCGCCGCCTTCTGGGCCTGGTTTTCCGGGATGTCCTCCCCATAGTAGATGGTAATGTACTCCTTGCCCCCGTCACGGACCTTCTCCGCCAGGGACTGGAGCAGTACCTGAATGTCCCGGCTGGTACCGAAGAGGGAGCTGCCGTACATGGCCAGATAGTCGCCCTCGTGGATCTTGTAGCCGTCGAAATCCGAGTCCCGGGCGGCATAGGTGATCTGCATGGTGTCTACCGTAGAAAGCGATTCGTTCATCGCCCGCACATTCTCCGTCTCGCTCAGATCCGGGGCGAAGTTCAGCATGGCGGTCACGCCCTGGGGCACGGTCTTGCTGGGGATCACCACCACATGCTTGGGGGTCAGAGGATCCACCTGCTGGGCCGCCATAATGATATTCTTGTTGTTGGGCAGGACGAACACCGTCTCCGCCGGGACCCGGTTCACCGCCAGGAGAATGTCCTGGGTGCTGGGATTCATGGTCTGGCCGCCGGAGATGATCCCGTCCACCCCCAAATTGGTGAACACATCCGCCAGCCCGTCCCCGGCGCATACCGACACCACGCCGAAGGATTTCTCCGGCTCGGCGATCTTGGGGGCCAGCTCCTGCTCGGTCATCACCTTCTCGGTGTGCTGCAGGCGCATATTCTCGATCTTCACCGTGACGAAGGAGCCGTAGGTCAGCGCCTCCTGCAACGCGGTGCCGGGATTGTTGGTGTGGACGTGGACCTTGATGATCTCATCGTCGTCCACCAGTACCAGACTGTCCCCCAGCCCGGAGAGGAAGGCGCGGAGGGCCTCCGGGTCCTTCTTATTCTCCCGGGAGACGATAAATTCGGTGCAGTAGGTAAAGGTGATGTCCTCGGTGGCAAACTCGGAGAAGGACGCCTGGTCCTTGACCTCCACCGTTTCCTCGGGAACGGTGACGTCCTCCCCCCGGAGGGCGGAGAGCATGGCCTCCAGGGCCAGCACCCAGCCCTTGCCGCCAGCGTCGATAACGCCGGCCTTTTTCAGCACCGGGTTCTGATTCACCGTGTTGGCCAGGGCGGTCTTGGCCTCCGCCAGGGCGGCCTCGTGGACGTATTCCAGGTAGTTGTTCTCCTGGGCGGCCTGGGCGGCCTTGGCGGCGGCCAGACGGGCGACGGTGAGGATGGTGCCCTCGGCGGGCTTCATCACCGCCTTGTAGGCGGCGTCCACGCCCTTTTGCAGGGCCTCGGCCCACAGCACGCCGTCGCACTCCTGGGCGCCCTTGAGCTTTTTGGAAATGCCCCGGAACAGCAGGGACAAAATCACGCCGGAGTTGCCCCGGGCCCCCCGCAACGTGGCGGAGGCGGTGACGGCGGCGGCCTTCTCCAGGGTGGGATCCTCGGTCTTCTTCAGATCCGCGGCGGCCGACCCGATGGTCATGGACATATTGGTGCCCGTGTCCCCGTCGGGCACGGGAAAGACGTTGAGCTCGTTGATCGCTTGCTTATGGGTCTCGATAGAGGCGGCCGCGCTGAGAATCATTCTGCGGAAATCGGCCCCGTTTATGGTCTGCCTCAATGGTTACACCTCCGAATGTTATCCAATCATCATGGAATCAATATATACATTTACCGCCCGGACCTGGGTGCCGGTGCACTTGGTAACGACGTAGCGCACCTCGGAAATAATAGACGTGCCTACCGCCCCCAGATTTACCCCGTTGTCCACCATGATGTGCAGATCGATGGAGATGGTATCGTCTTCGTGGAAGTGGACGCGGACGCCTTTGGCCAGGGACTCTTTGCGCAGCAGATGGTACACCCCGTCGGTGACGGAGCGGGCGGCCATGCCCTTCACGCCGAAGCAGTTGGTGGCGGCGTTGCCCACAATGTCGGTGTACACGCTGGTGCTGACGTTGACGGAGCCGTTTTCATTGTTCTGCCGGATCATAGCAATTCCCTCCTGCATCGGAATCGGTCAGACCATGCTGGCTTCCCAGCACGCGGGGGCGGACAGGCCCAGCATTTTCACCACCGTGGGGGCGACGTTGGCCAGGCCGTATTTGCCGGGCAGGATCTCCCAGCTGTGGTCGGTGTCGTAAATAATGAAGGGCACCGGATTCAGAGAGTGAGCGGTGCGGACGGAGGTCTTGCCCTTCTTGGTCTCCAGCATCTGGTCGGCGTTGCCGTGGTCGGCGGTGATGAGGACGGTGTAGCCGTACTGGTCCGCCGCCTTCAGGATGGCGGCCAGGCCCTCGTCCACCCGCTCCATGGCGTAGATCACGGCCTCCAGCACGCCGGTGTGACCCACCATGTCGCCGTTGGGATAGTTGCAGCGGAGGAACTGGAACTGCTTGGAGGCCATCTGGGCCACCAGGCGCTCCGTGATCTCCTTGGATTTCATGGCGGGAGCCTGCTCGAAGGGGATCACGTCGGAGGGGATCTCCTCGTAGACCTCCAGCTTTTCGTCCACCTTCCCGGACCGGTTGCCGTTCCAGAAGTAGGTGACGTGGCCGTATTTCTGAGTCTCGGACAGGGCATACTCATGGATGCCCGCGGCGCAGAGGACCTCGGTGAGGGTGTTGGAGATCACCGGCGGCTGCACCAGGTAGTGCTCGGGGATGTTCAGGTCCCCGTCGTACTGGAGCATCCCGGCGAACTTGACGCCGGTATAGTCCCCCCGGTCAAAATAGGGAAATTCCTTCCGGTCGAAGGCCAGGGAGATCTCCTGAGCCCGGTCGCCCCGGAAGTTATACAGGATCACGCTGTCCCCGTTCTCGATTTTGCCTACAGGCTGGCCGTCCTTGGCGATGACAAAGGCGGGCAGATCCTGATCGATGCAGCCGGTCTCGGCCCGGTAGGTCTCGATGGCTTCCTTCGCGCTGGGGAACTGACGGCCCTGGCCTTGAACGTGGGTGCGCCACCCGGCCTCCACCATGGGCCAGTTGGCCTGGTAGCGGTCCATGGTGATCTTCATCCGGCCGCCGCCGGAGGCGATCAGGTATTCATAGCCCTCGCCGGACAGGGAGGCAAGGACGGCTTCCAGCTGATCCACATATTCCAGGGCGGAGGTGGCGGGCACGTCCCGGCCATCCAGCAGGATGTGGCAGCAGACCTTCTGGACCCCCTCTTCCCGGGCTTTTTTCAGCAGGGCGATCAGGTGGGAAATGTTGGAGTGAACGTTGCCGTCGGACAGCAGGCCCAGGAAGTGGAGGGCGTGGCCGGCCTTGGCGTTGGCGATCAGATCCAGCCAGGTCTCGGACTGGAACAGGGCGCCGTTTTCAATGGATTCGCCCACCAGCTTGGCGCCTTGGGAGTAGACCTGGCCGCAGCCCAGGGCGTTGTGGCCCACCTCGGAGTTGCCCATATCGTCGTCGGAGGGAAGTCCGACGGCGGTGCCGTGGGCCTTGAGCCAGGTGTGGGGGCAGGTTTCCAGGAGACGGTCCAGGGTGGGGGTTTTCGCCAGAGCCACCGCGTCGCCGGGGCCGCCGTCGCCCTTGCCCACGCCGTCCATAATCACAAGAACAATGGGTTTTACCATAAATAAACCTCCAGAGCAGGAAAATCCTAGATTTCCAGCCATAATCTTGTTGTATATTTTACATCATTTCTTTCCAAGTTACAACCCATTTTGAAAAATTTCCGTTCCGCACAAAAAAAGAACCAAAACCCCCTCCAATTTGAGCAAAGCGGGCAGTTTCCGCCGGCGCTGGGCACTTCCCTCCGGAAAACTGTCCAGCTTCCGGAGACGGGCGCTTCCGGCGCGGGGGTTGGGGCCTTTTTCGGGGGTGCGGCCCTTCAAGGAAAATCAATTCATGGCGGGCGTTCCGTGGGCGAACAGCTCGCCGATCCGCTCCCGCAGGGCCGCCGCTTCCGGCGTGTCCTCCTGCCCGTGGGCGTCGATCCAGCCGGCGGCGGCCTGCTGGGCCTGCTGGAGGGTCTCCAGATCGGTAGAGACGCTGGCCACCCGGAAGGCGGGCATCCCGGACTGCCGGGAGCCGAAGAAGTCCCCGGGGCCCCGGAGCTTTAGGTCCTCCTCCGCGACGCGGAAGCCGTCGCCCGTGGCGCACAGGGCCTTGAGTCGGGCCAGGGTCTCGGGAGCCCGGTTGTGAGTGGTTAAGACGCAGTAGCTCTTGGCGCCGCCCCGGCCCACCCGGCCTCGGAGCTGATGGAGCTGGCTCAGGCCGAACCGGTCGGCGTCCTCGATGACCATCAGGGTGGCGTTAGGCACGTCCACCCCCACCTCGATGACGGTGGTGGCCACCAGCACGTCCGCCTCGCCCCGGGCGAAGGAAGCCATGATCCGCTCCTTTTCCGCCCCCTTCAGCTGCCCGTGGAGCAGAGCGATCCGCAGATCGGGGAAGACGGTCTGGCCCAGGGTCTGTGCCCAGACGGTGGCGGCCTTCATTCCCAGCTCCTGATTTTCCTCTACGGCGGGGCACACCACGAAGCACTGGTGCCCCTCCTGGACCTGCTTGCGGATGAAGGCGTTGATCCGGGCCCGCATGGACTCTCCCACCAGGAAGGTGTCCACCTTTTGCCGCCCGGGGGGCAGCTCATCCAGCACGGAAACCTCCAGATCGCCGTACATCAGCAGGGCCAGGGTCCGGGGAATGGGCGTGGCCGACATGACCAGCAGATGGACCTCCTGCCCCTTTTCCGACAGGGCGGAGCGCTGGGCCACGCCGAAGCGGTGCTGCTCGTCAGTAATCACCAGCCCCAGATTATGGAAGGCGGTGGCCTCGGACAGCAGAGCGTGGGTGCCGATGACCAGATCGGTCTCTCCGGCGGCCAGCGCCTCCCGAACCCCGCGCTTTTCCTTGGGGGTCATGGAGCCGGTGAGCAGGGCCGTGCGCAGTCCCAGACGGTCAAAGAGGGGCCGGAGGGAGTCAAAGTGCTGCTCCGCCAAAATCTCCGTGGGGGCCATCAGCGCCGCCTGGCGACCATTGACGGCGGCCAGGTAGGCTGCCGCCGCGGCCACCATGGTCTTGCCGCTGCCCACGTCCCCCTGGATCAGCCGGTTCATGGGGATCCCCCGGGTCAGATCCCGGGTCAGGTCCCGGATGGCCCGTTCCTGGGCCCCGGTGAGCCGGAAGGGAAGGGCGGCCAGAAAGCCGGACAGCTCCGTTTTTTCGTAAGGCGCCACCCGTTTCGTCTCCCGGGCCGCCCGGGCCAGGGCCAGTCCGGCGGAGAAGACGAAAAATTCCTCGAAGATCAGCCGCCTTTTCGCCATGGCCGCCTCCTCCATGGAGGCGGGGGCGTGGATGGCCTGATAGGCCCGGGCGGCGGGGAGAATTTGGTATTCCCGGCGCAGGTCCGCGGGAAGGATCTCCGGCGGGTCGGGGCACAGCTCCCGGGCCAGGGAGATGGTACGGATCATACCGGCGTTGTTGAGCCCGGCGGTGAGGGGGTAGATCGGCAGGATCCGCCTGGTGACCACGGGGGGACTGTCCAGGGACTCAAACACCGGGGAGGGCATGTTGTATCCGATAAAATCCCCGGTGACCGCCCCGTAGAAGATGTATTCGCGCCCGTAGGCCAGCTGGCCGGCGGTGAATTTCTGGTTGAAGAAGGTCAGGTTCAGCCTTGCGCTGGAATCCGCCACCTGCACCTTGGTGATGTCCAGCCCCTTGCGGATGTGGCTGGTGCGGGGCGGGGTCATGACGGTGGCCCGAAAGCAGGCGGGCTGGTCCGGGATCAGGGCGGAGATGGGCACGATCCGGGTGCGGTCCTCGTAGCCCCTGGGGAAGTGACAGATCAGGTCCCGGAGGGTATAGATGCCCAGCTGGGCATAGAGCTTCGCCCGCTTTTCCCCTACGCCGGGCAGGACGGTGATGGGGTCGGAAAGTTGGGCCAACGGCGTCGCCTCCTTAAAAGTCAAGTAGTTATGAAAAAACTCCCTCCGAAGCGGAAGGAGCTATTTTCATACGGATTAGGCCAGCTTGTTGAGCTTCAGCGTCATGCTGCTCTTTTTCCGGGCAGCGGTATTCTTGTGCAGAATCCCCTTGCTCATCGCCTGGTCCACCGTCTTAACAGCCAGCTTGTAGGCACTCTCGGCAGCGGCACGGTCCTCACCGGCGGCAGCGGCCTCGAATTTCTTGACGACGGTCTTCAGCTCGGACCGGTCGGCCTTGTTCTTCTCGTAGGCGGCCTTGGACAGCTCGACCCGCTTCTTCGCGGACTTGATGTTGGGCATGGTTACACCTCCTGTTCTGCCTTCTAGTTTACGCAGTTATACATTATAGCGCCGGTTATTCATAAAATCAACCCCTTTTTTCGGGAAAACGAAAAATTTTCCCGGCGAGGGGGGAAAGACCGCCCTTTTTTCGGAGCGGCGGGCTCCAAGGCCTCAAAGGCTTGTCAAGAACTTTTTTTCAGGGAACAGGCGTCGGGTCAAAAAATTGCTGATGGGAAAAAATGTGCAAACCCCGGCGAAAAAGGTCGGGTTTCCTTATGTAAACCAAAATGAATCCGGCCCGGACCTCCTTTTCGGCGGATACCGGCTGTGGAAAATTCTGTGGAGAGTGTGGAAAACTGCCCATTTTCCAAGGAAATCGGCGTCGCCGATCCCCGGGCGGGGCGGTGTATAGCAGGCTGCATATTCTACCCGGAAGGGCGGGTTTCTTCGGATTATGTCGCCGGCAACCACCCGGCATTTTTCGTAAAAGTTTGGCGAAAAAGTTGACGATTACGCCAAACGGGAGGTTTTTTGTTCCGCCGAAAAGGGGACCTCCCGGGAAAAATTTGTGAAAATGGCACAAAAGGTCAGCCGGTATGTTTTGGCCCCCGCTGGAAATACTGGGGGAAGCGGGCCGTAAAAACCGGCCCTGAAAGGATGGTTGCCATGCAGGGAAAAGTCGAGATCTGCGGTGTGAACACCGCCCGGCTGAAGGTCTTGAGCCAGAAGGAGATGGACGAGCTTCTCGTCCGCGCCAAGCAGGGGGACGAAAACGCCCGCCAGACCCTGATCGAGGGGAATCTGCGGCTGGTGCTGTCCGTCATCCAGCGGTTTGACAAGCGGGGCGAAAGTCCCGACGATCTGTTTCAGGTGGGCTGCATCGGCCTGATCAAAGCCATCTCCAACTTTGACCCCGGCAAGCAGGTGCGGTTTTCCACCTACGGCGTGCCCATGATCGCCGGGGAGGTGCGCCGGTACCTGCGGGACAACAGCGCCATCCGGGTCTCCCGGTCCATCCGGGACGTGGCCTACAGGGTCCTGCAGTGCAAGGAGGCGCTGCTTCTGAAGCTGGGCCGGGAGCCGACCCTGGAGGAGATCTCCAAGGAGCTGAATCTGCCCGCCGAGGACGTCAGCGAGGCCCTGGACGCGGTGTGCGCCCCGGTGAGTCTCTATGACCCGGTGTATTCCGACGGGGGCGACCCGCTGACGGTGATGGACCAGGTGCGGGACACCAAGAACACCGACGAAAACTGGATGGAGCTGATCACCCTCCGGGAGGCCTTCCAGGCTCTGGGTCAGCGGGAGAAGCAGATCCTGTCCCTCCGCTTTTACGACGGCAAGACCCAAATGGAGGTGGCGGGGCTGGTGGGCATTTCCCAGGCCCAGGTCTCCCGGCTGGAAAAGAGCGCCATCAACGCCATGCGCAAGTCGGTGAGCGTCACGGTCAATTAAATAGCGAATAAAGTTCCCTCCCGGGGCATATAAGAAACCAAACTGTGCCATGGGAGGGACTTACTATGTCAGCCAGGTTCACGGAGCTGCACTGCAAGGAAGTTATCTGCGTCAACGACGGCCGGCGGCTGGGCTTTATTTCCGACGTGGAGGTGGAGATCCCGGAGGGAAACGTGGTGGCCATCATCGTGCCGGGGGAGTGCCGGTTTTTTGGGCTGTTCGGCCGGAAGGACGACTATGTGATCCCCTGGCGCTGCATCTGCCGGATCGGACCGGACATCGTTCTGGTGGATATCAAGCGGGAGGAGTGCCGGGTGCCCCGGGAAAAGCCGGGTTGGCTGTTCTGACCGGAAAAAAGTGGGAATATTTTCAAAAAAATCTGGAAAAAATACTTGCAAAATTTCCGACTTTCCCCTATAATATATCGGCATGGGTATTCCCATGGGAAACCACACACCCGGGGACAGGGGGCTCCCGTGTCCAAATTTTGGATGGGCTCTCTGGCGGAACGGGGTGGAGGAAAAAACAAACGGATAAGGAGAAGTAAAAACATGGCTGTCGTATCTATGAAGCAACTGCTGGAGGCCGGCGTGCATTTCGGCCACCAGACCCGCCGGTGGAACCCCAAAATGGCGCCCTATATCTACACGGAGCGCAACGGGATCTACATCATCGACCTGCAGAAGACCGTGAAGAAGCTGGAGGAGGCCTATTCCTTCGTGCGGGACCTGTCCGCCAACGGCGGCAACGTGCTGTTCGTCGGCACCAAGAAGCAGGCCCAGGACGCCATCCGGGAGGAGGCCGCCCGCTGCGGCGGTTACTACGTCAACGCCCGTTGGCTGGGCGGTATGCTGACCA
This sequence comes from uncultured Oscillospiraceae bacterium, assembly GCA_947632695.1. Classification (GTDB taxonomy): domain Bacteria; phylum Bacillota; class Clostridia; order Oscillospirales; family Oscillospiraceae; genus Faecousia. Next base: position 9,664 of record CANRQC010000044.1, read on the forward strand.
ACTTCCGCACCATGCGGACCCGGATCGACCGGCTGGCCCAGCTGCGGAAAATGGAGGCGGACGGCACCTTCGCCATGCTGCCCAAGAAGGAAGTCATCAAGCACCAGGGCGAGATCGAAAAGCTGGAGAAGTACCTGGGCGGCGTGAAGGAAATGAAGAAGCTGCCCGCGGCGCTGTTCATCGTGGACCCCCGGAAAGAGCGCAACGCCATCGCCGAGGCCCGGAAGCTGAACATCCCCATCGTGGCCATCGTGGACACCAACTGCGATCCTGACGAGATCGACTACGTCATCCCCGGCAACGACGACGCCATCCGCGCCATTCGGCTCATCGCCTCTACCATGGCCAACGCCGCCATCGAAGGCCGCCAGGGCGAGGACGCCCCCGAGACCGCCGAAGCGCCCGAGGCCAAGGAAGCCCCGGCGGAAGCCGCCGCTGAATAAGAACAGATTTGAGGCGTCCGGGTCCCGGACGCCTCCACCAAGGATATAGGAGGAAAAAATATGGCATCCTTTACCGCGCAAGATGTGAAGAAGCTCCGGGAAATGACCAACGTGGGCATGATGGACTGCAAGAAGGCCCTCACCGCCTCCGAAGGCGACCTGGACAAGGCTGTGGAATGGCTCCGGGAGAAGGGCCTGGCCGCCGCCGCCAAGAAGTCCGGCCGGATCGCCGCCGAGGGCGCCGTCACCGCCCAGGTGGAAAACGGCGTGGGCGCCATTCTGGAGATCAACTGTGAGACCGACTTTGCCGCCAACGCCGCGCCCTTTAAGGAATTTTTGAACGACGTGGCCAAGGCCGTGCTGGAGAATCAGCCCGCCGACGTGGACGCGCTCATGGCCTGCCCCTATCCCGGCGCCGGCAAGAGCATTGCCGAGGCCATTCCCGACAAGGTGCTGGTCATCGGCGAGAATCTGAAGATCCGCCGCTTCGCCATTTACAACACTGGCGTCACCGTTCCCTATGTCCACATGGGCGGCCGGATCGGCGTGCTGGTGAACATGACCGTGGAGGGCATCGCGCCCGCCGCCGTCACCGAGCTGGGCAAGGACCTGTGCATGCAGGCCGCCGCCATGAATCCCAGCTTCTGCGACAAGTCCGACGTGGACGAGGCCACCATGGCCAAGGAGAAGGAGATCCAGATGGCCCTGGCTCTCAACGAGAACGCCGCCTCCGCCAAGCCCAAGCCCCAGAACATCATCGAGAAGATGGTCATGGGCCGCCTGGGCAAGTTCTACGAGGAGAACTGCCTGATGCAGATGGAGTTCGTCAAGGAAAAGGGCGTCTCCGTGGAGCAGCACGTGGCCGCCGTTGCCAAGGAGCTGGGCGGGAAGATCCACGTCAACTCCTTCATCCGCTACGAGAAGGGCGAGGGCATCGAAAAGAAGTCCGAGGACTTCGCCGCCGAGGTCGCCGCCCAGATCGCCGGCGCCAAGGCTCAGTAAAAAAACGCTTGTCATACCGCGCCCCGGGCCTCCGCCCGGGGCGTTTTCTGTCCGGCCACGCCGTCCTTATATAGCACAAGCGCCGCCCGTGTGGGCGGCGTTTGGCGCGGAAACAAGGAAATTAGTTTTTGGTGATGACGATCTCGGTGATCCCGCCGGCCTCCTCCAGGTAGCTTTCCTGGGTGGTGTCGTACTCATAGCCGTCGGGGACCTTGATGACCTGGATGTGGTAGGCGAAGGAGGGATACACGAAGCTCACCATGCCGTTGGCGTCGGACTCCATGGGGGTGCAGGAGGTGTCGTCGCAGATGTTCACGGTGACGCCCTCCACCGGATCGCCGTTCTGGTCCACGAAGGACAGCAGATAGGGGGCGCTGCCCTTGGCCACGGCCTTGGTGCCGGCTGTGGCGGCGGCGGTGCCGGGAGCGGAGCCGTCGGCGTAGCGCCAGGTGGCGGCGCAGGTGCCGTCGTCATTGCTGAAGTTGGCCAGCAGGAAGGTGTTCAGATTCTCCTCGCTGTTGAAGAAGACGATATAAGTCGGTTCATTGGGGTCAAAGCCCACGGTGGCGTAGCAGTAGGAGGAGCCGGTGGTCTCCATGCTGTCGATGCCGGTGGAGAAGGTGTAGTGGTCGCCGTCCACGCAGTCGGCCAGGCAGAGGCTGGCGCCGTCGTAGTAGCTGCCGGTGAAGACGTTGTCCGGGTCACAGGAAGAGTCCAGGGTCACGCTGAAGCTGGCCTCCTCGCCGGGGATGATAAAATACCGCGCCTCGCCGAAGCTGCCTACCAGCATCCCCGCAGGATCGTTGATGACCACTTCCTTGGCGCCCTCGGTGGCCACATCAAAGGTGTTCTCGCTGGCGGTGGGGTAGGTGGGCATGGCGGCCAGAGCCTCCGCCGCGGCGTCGCCGGAGAGCAGGGCCACGTTGTCGAAGCAGGCGGCGTCATCGCCGTCGTCGGTAGCCTCGTCCTTTTCATAGGCCAGGGTGACGGTGTGCTCGCCGGCGGTCAGGGCGCAGGCGAAGGTGGTCCAATCCCGCTGGCCGCTGAGCTGCTTTACAGGCTCGCCGTCCACATAGACGCAGATGCCGTCAAAGCCGGCTTCGCTGGAAACCTTGTAGTCAAAGGACAGGGCGTCGCCCTCCTGGGCGGTGATCTGGAAGGTCACATAGGAGGTGGACTTCTCCTGCCCGGCGTTGGTGGACTGCAGATAGGTCCGGCTGTCCTCGCCGGTCTCGGTATTTACAGCCATGGGCCACTCATATTCGCCGTCGGGGTTGGCAAAGGTCAGACTGCCGCCTTCCACGTTCAGGGCGGCGGCGAGCTCCTCGGCGGTGGCGGGGGCCACATCGGGAGTCTTGGGGGGCAGGCCGTCGGTGAGGAGGACGGACTCGGTGTAGTCGTCGGCCAGGAAAATGTCAAACAGCCGGGCGAACTTGTCGGCGGAGGTCTGGGAACCCACTTCGCAGAAGCAGATCACGCCAAACCGGTCCACCACCACGGACACGGGGATGTAACCGGTGGAAAAATCACCGTAGACGTTGGGCTCGTCCCGGCCCACGGGGAAGGTCATGCCCATGTCGGCCACATAGTCGGCCAGGACCTCGTTGGTGTCCTCCTCCTCACAGCTCAGGGCGAAGATCTCCACCTGATCCTTATAGGCCTCGTAGGCTTCCTCCATGAAGGGGAACTCCTGCTGGCAGGGGCCGCACCAGGTGGCCCACATATTGATGAGGACCATTTTCTTTTCCTTCAGCGTCTCGTACAGGCTGTAGGTCTGGCCGTCGTAGGTGGTGAAGGTGAAGTCCCGGCAGCGCTGACCAAGCTCCGTGCCCACGGGGATGGCAGATTCGGTGGCTTCCGGTTCTGTGGCGGCGGCAGTGGTGTCGGCAGGGGCCCCGGTGGTGGTAGGCGGTTCGGTGGAGTCGCCGCCGGTGGGGCCGCAGCCGGCCAGCAGGCTCACGCACAGAGCCAGGGCCAGGACCAGGGCCAAAACGGATGTTTTCTTCATTTTTTTTCCTCCTGAATAGATTGTGGGATCTCTGCCCGGCCGGTCGTGAATCCGGGTAGAATACTATGAATTTTAATTCACTTTTTACCAGATGTCAATAAGGAATTTGCCCAAATTTATGGAAGATTTCCATTGAAATTCTCGAGAAAATATACTATAATAATGCAAACTACATTCGGCGTCAACGCCGGGAAAGCCGGGAGGAAGGCCATGACCGCTTCACGAAAAATACTGAAAATTCTTCTCACCGTGGGCATTTTGGCCCTTTGCGCGGCCCTTTGCTTCCAGGCGGCGGACATTTACAGGATTGGAAACGCGCCGGAGAATTTCAGCGCCCCTGGGGTGCGGATCCAGCCGGTGTACTCCCGGCAGATCGCCGGGGACCGCTTAAAGGCGCTTTTGCCCCTGTTTTGGGCCGCCGGGATCCTGGCCGCCGCCGGGCTGATTATGGAGGCGGCGGCGGGGAAGCGGGAGAAGGACCGGGCCCTGCGCAGCCCGGAGGAAGTTCTTCGCCGCATGAAAGGCCGGATCTCGGCGCTTCCCGGGGAGGCCCAGCGGGAGGAACGGCGGCGAAAAGCGGCGTATCTCGCGGCTATGGCCATTTCGGCGGTGTGCCTGGTCCTGAGCCTTTGGTTTCTTTTGGACGGGCGGAATTTTGCCGGGACGGATCTGGAGCATACGGTGGGGCAGCTGCTGCTCCGGGTGGGGCCCTGGGCTACCCTGGCCCTGGCGGCCTGGAGCGCCGCCGTGGTCTACGGCGGCAGAAGCGCCGAGCGGGAGATCGCCCTTTTAAAGACGCTGCCCCGGGAGAAGGAGGCGCCGCCGGCGAAGGAGCCGGGAAGAGGACGGACCTATCTCCGCCTGGCCCTCTATGCCCTGGGGATCGTCCTGGTGGCGGCGGGCGTCGCCAACGGGGGACTGCGGGATGTGCTGGTAAAAGCCATCAATATCTGTACGGAGTGTATCGGCCTTGGTTAAGATGAAAAATTGGATCCAAACCCATCTGCCCACCCGGCGGCGGCTGATCCAGCTCTATGCCGCCCTGCTTTACAACGCCCAGCTCAAGGGCTATGTCACGGGGCAGATCTATACCGGCGGCAGTAAGGCCCTGTGCGTGCCGGGCTTAAACTGCTACTCCTGCCCCGGGGCCGTGGGGGCCTGCCCCTTGGGGGCCCTGCAAAACGCCCTGGCCTCCTCGGGCAACCGGGCGCCCTACTATGTGCTGGGGATCTTGCTGCTGTTTGGCGTCACCCTGGGCAGGACCATCTGCGGGTATCTGTGCCCCATGGGCCTGATCCAGGAGCTGCTGCACAAGCTCCCAACCCCCAAGCTGAAGAAAAACCGGGTGACCCGGGTCCTGTCCTACTTAAAATATGTGATTTTGGCGGTGTTTGTGGTGGCGATCCCCCTGTGGTACGCCCTGCAAAAATTCCCGGTGCCCGCCTTCTGCAAGTACATCTGCCCCGCCGGGACCTTCGAGGGGGCCATCGGC
>CANRQC010000045.1 GCA_947632695.1 uncultured Oscillospiraceae bacterium
CTGGTCAGATACACCGCCGCCGCCGGATTTCTTTCCAGCGCCTCCGCCAGCTCCTCCGCCGTGACGGCGCAGGAGAGCAGATTCTCTCCATAGAGCCAGTCCACCTCCAGGTTCAGCAGGGCGGCGGCGGAGAGGAAGCTCTTATGGGCGTTCCGACCGGCTAAAACCCGGGGCCTTTTCCCGGTTTCCCGGGCGTACTGCAGGGCCAGATACCCCATGGCCCGGACGCACAGGCTGGACCCCTCAGTGGAATACACCGTCCGCCCCGCTCCAAAGAGGGCGGCGGCGATGGTCTGACTCTCCGCCAGGACCCCCTGGGCGTGATACAGCACATCCGCCCCGGGGATCTCCGTGATGTCCAGGGCCTCGGGGCCCAGCATTGTCGCGCCCTTGTGCCCCGGCACATGGAGCCGCAGGGGAGACGCCTTCGCATAGCGGGCCACAAAATCGCACAGGGGCGTCATGCTCATGGCTGCTCCGCGGCCTTGGCCGCCTCCAAATAGATGGCGCACTCCATCCGTTTTTTGAACAGCTCACAGCCGTAGGGGTAGATGCCTTGAATTTTCCCGGAAAAGTGGTAGGCGTTGGCGGCGCAGCCGCCGGCGCAGTAGAGCTTGGCCCAGCAGTCGGCGCACGCGGGGCGGGCGTAGACGTTGCAGGCGGCAAATTCCGACCGGACGGCGGTATTGGTGACGCCGCTCCAAATATCTCCTAAGCGGAACCGCTCCTCTCCCACAAATTGGTGGCAGGGGTACAGATCCCCCCAGGGAGTGACGGCCAGGTATTCCGTGCCGGAGCCGCAGCCGGAGATGCGCTTATAGATGCAGGGCCCGCCCTTGAGATCGATCATGTAGTGGTAGAAGGTGAAGGGCCGCCCCTCCCGCCGCCGCTGGAGCATCAGCGCCGCCAGATCCTCATATTGCTGTAGGACGATGGGCAGATCTTCCTCCGTCAGGGCCATGGGGTCCCCGGGGGCGCAGACCACCGGCTCCATGCTCAGCTCGGTAAAGCCCAGGTCCAGCATGGTCTGGATGTCCTTCAAAAAATCCGGGTTTAGATGGGTGAAGGTGCCCCGCATATAGTAGTTCTTGCCGCCCCTCGCGGCCACCAGCTTCTGGAACTTGGGGACGATCCGCTCCCAGGAGCCCTTCCCGGCGTAGTCTACCCGGAATCGGTCGTGGACCTCCTTCCGCCCGTCCAGACTCAGGACCACATTGTGCATTTCCCGGTTGGCAAAGTCGATGACCTCGTCGTCGATGAGCATTCCGTTGGTGGTGAGGGTGAAGCGGAAGCGTTTGCCCGTCTCCCGCTCCCGCCGCCGGGCGTAGGCCACCAGCTCCTTTACCACGCCGAAATTCATCAGCGGCTCCCCGCCGAAGAAGTCCACCTCCAGATTTTTCCGGCTGCCGGAGTGGGCGATGAGAAACTCCAGGGCTTGCTTTCCCACTTCGAAGGACATGAGGGCCCGCTCCCCGTGGTACTTTCCCTGGCTGGCGAAGCAGTAGGAGCAGTTGAGGTTGCAGCTGTGGGCCACATGGAGGCACAGGGCCTTCACGACTCCGCCGGTCTTGGCCTTCAGCGTCCCCGCCATGGGGGCAAAGCGGTCGGGGGTGAAGAGCTTCCCGGCCTCCTTTAGGGAAAGAAGGGCGTCGTAGATCTCCTCTACCTCCTGGGAAGGCAGGGCGTATTTTTCGGCCACCTGGGCCACCGCCTCCCCCTGGGGGACGGCTTCAAAAATGGAGATCAGCTCATAGGTTTCGTCATCTACCAGGTGGATGCTGCCGGAGCAGGTGTCCAGCACGATGTTCAGCCCGCCCATGCGGTATTGATGGATCATAGCTTGTCCTTTCTCTCGTCGCGGTCATGAAAAATGCCGCCCGGGGGCGGCATTTTATGGGGCGGTCCTTACTCCTCGGAATTTTCGCACTGCTGGTTGGCGATGCCGCAGCTGGTCTTGCAGGCGGACTGGCAGGAGGTCTGGCATTCGCCGCAGCCGCCGTTCTCGGCGCTCTTGCAAAGGTCCCGGGTCTCAAGGGTCTTGATATGTTCCATGGGTCGATCCTCCTATGTTTCGATTCTGGAAGCATTTTACCACAATCCCCTCTTTAAGTCAATAACCAATTCCCAATTTCCCCCTGCGCCCTCTTGCATTTTTCTATTGGATGTGATATTCTAACAATAAGCCGGGGGCAAAATCGGCTGTCCCTGGCCGTTTTGCACAAGGAGGCTGCTATGAAAGGACTTATGGATGCGTTGGTAAAACCCGCGGCCGGACCGGGGCTGGAGCTGCGCCAGGTACCCATACCCGTGCCCGGGCCGGGCGAAGTGCTGATTCGGATTCGGAAAACCGCCATCTGCGGCACCGATGTCCACATCTACAACTGGGATCCCTGGGCCCGGGAGCATATCAAGCCCCCCATGGTCATCGGCCATGAATATGTGGGGGAGGTGGCGGCGCTGGGCGCCGGCGTCACGGGCCTGACCCTGGGCCAGCGGGTCAGCGGCGAGGGCCACATCACCTGCGGCCGCTGCCGCAACTGCCACAACGGCGATATTCAGTGGTGCAAAAATACCACCAGCGTGGGGGTGGACCGGGACGGCGCCTTTGCCGAGTTCCTGTGCATTCCCCAGGGGAACGTGATCCCCGTTGAGGACAGCCTGCCGGAGGATGTGGTGGCCTTTTTCGACGCCTTCGGCAACGCCACCCACACCGCCCTGATGTGGAATCTGGTGGGGGAGGATGTACTGATCACCGGAGCGGGGCCCATCGGCATCATCGCCGCAGGGATCTGCAAATACGCCGGGGCCCGGCGGGTGGTCATCACGGATCTCAACGACTACCGCCTGGAGCTGGCCCGGAAAATGGGCGTGGACGCGGCGGTAAACGTGGGCCGGGAGGAGCTGACGGAGATCATGGGCAAGCAGGGCCTGGTGGAGGGCTTTGACATTGGCCTGGAGATGTCCGGCAGCGGCGCTGGCTTGCAGCAGATGATCGGCGTCATGCGCAACGGCGGAAAAATCTCCCTGCTGGGCATTTCCAACAAGCCGGTGGCCCTGGACATGAACCGGGTCATCACCAAGGGCCTGACCCTCCAGGGCATCTACGGCCGCCGGATGGACAACTGGCATCAGATGTCCTACATGGTCCAGGGCGGCCTGGACCTGACTCCGGTGATCACCCACCGGTTTTCCTACCGGGAATTTGAGAAGGGATTTGCCGCCATGAACAGCGGCGAATCGGGAAAAGTGATTTTGGACTGGACAACATAAGGAGGCTGCCATGAAATCTGCCCTTGAAAAATACCGCCGGGAGTTGGACTCCATCCGCCAGGCCGGCACCTGGAAGGACGAGCGGATTATCACCACCCCCCAGCGCTCCGCCATCGACACCACCGCCGCCCAGGGCGTGGTGAACCTGTGCGCCAATAACTACCTGGGCCTTTCCAACCATCCCGCCCTCATCCAGGCGGCGAAGGACAGCTACGACACCTGGGGCTTTGGCCTCAGCTCCGTTCGGTTTATCTGCGGCACCCAGGCCATCCATAAGGAGCTGGAGGGGAAGCTGGCGGGATTTCTGGGCATGGAGGACGCCATTCTCTACTCCTCCTGCTTTGACGCCAACGGCGGCCTGTTCGAGACCCTGCTGGGACCGGAGGACGCGGTGATCTCCGACGAGCTGAACCACGCCTCCATCATCGACGGCGTGCGGCTGTGCAAGGCCAAGCGCTTCCGCTATAAAAACAACAATATGGAAGACCTGCGCTCCCAGCTGGAGGCCGCCCAGGCGGCGGGCTGCAAGGTCAAGCTCATCGCCACCGACGGGGTCTTCTCCATGGACGGCTACATCGCCAATCTGCCCGGGATCTGCGACCTGGCAGAGGAATATGACGCCCTGGTGATGGTGGACGACAGCCACGCCGTGGGCTTCATGGGCAACACCGGCCGGGGCACCCCGGAGTTTTGCGGGGTCCAGGGCCGGGTGGATATCCTCACCGGCACCTTCGGCAAGGCCCTGGGCGGGGCCTCCGGCGGCTATACGGCGGCAAGCAAGGAGATCGTGGCGCTGCTGCGGCAGCGCAGCCGCCCCTATCTGTTCTCCAATACCCTGGCCCCTGCCATCTGCGCCGCGTCCTTAAAGACCATCGAGCTGCTCACGTCCTCCACGGAGCTGCGGGACAAGGTCCACGCCAACACCGCCTATTTCCGGGAAAAGCTGGAGAAGCTGGGCTTCGACGTGCTTCCCGGCAGCCACCCCATCGTGGTGGTGATGCTCTACGACGCCAAGGTGGCGGCGGAGTTCGCATCCCGGATGCTGGAAAAGGGCGTCTATGTGGTGGGCTTCTCCTATCCCGTGGTGCCCCAGGGCAAGGCCCGGATCCGCACCCAGATCTCCGCCGGCCATGAAAAGGCCGACCTGGATCGGGCCATCGAGGCCTTCCGCCAGGTCAAGGCGGAAATGGGCGTCTGATATTCTTTTAGAGGGGGACAACGCCATGTCCATTGACCGCCTGCAGGAGAAAATCCGCAAATTGAAAAGCCCCACCATGCTCCGCTTTTCCCCGGGGGCGGAGCAGCTGCCCCCGCCGCTGGCGGCGCTTCCGCTGCCCGAGGGCTACGGGAACCTCTGCCGGGAGCTGCTCACCGCGTTGCCCGATCTGGTCCCCGCCGCCCGGTTTTCCTTCGGGGGCTTTGCCCTGCTGGGTACGGCGGGCTTGGAGGAGCTGAAAAAATGCCTGGCCCGGGCCCGGGAGCTGGACTATTACATCGTCCTGGACGCCCCGGAGCTGCTCACCCCCCAGGACGCCGCCGGCGCCGCCCAGGCGCTGAAGGACTGGGACTGGGACGGCCTGGTGCTGTCGCCCTATCTGGGCAGCGACGTGATCCGGCCCTTCCTGCCGTACTGCCGCCAGGATAAGACCTTGTTTCTGATGATTCGGGGGGCCAACCGCTCCGCGTCCGAGCTCCAGGACCTGCTGACCGGCACCCGCCTGGTCCACCAGGCGGCGGCGGAGCTGGCGGACCGCCATGGGCAGGGCATTTTCGGCAGCTGCGGCTATTCCCAGGTGGGCGCCGTGGTCGGAGCCCCTGCCGAGAGCGCCCTGAAAACCCTGCGGAGCCGGTATAACCGGCTGTTCCTGCTGGTGGACGGCTGCGACGCCCCCGCCGCCAACGCCAAGAAGTGCGCCGCCGCCTTCGACCGCTTCGGCCACGGCTCGGTGGTCTGCGCCGGGGAATCCATCACCGCCGCCTGGAAGCAGGGGGCGGATTCGGAAGATTATGTAAACCAAGCGGTCCAGGCCGCCCAGCGTTTGAAGCGAAACCTGTCCACCTACGTCACGATTCTCTAGGAGGGCGCCATGGCCTTTGATTTCAAGAAAGAGTACAGGGAGTTTTACCTGCCCAAGGCCAAGCCGGAGCTGGTAACCGTTCCCCGGATGAACTACCTGGCGGTCCGGGGGACCGGTGACCCCAACGAGGAGGGCGGAGCGTACAAGGCCTCCATCGGTCTCCTATACGGCGTCGCCTACACCATCAAGATGAGCAAGCTGGGGGACCACCGGATCGAGGGGTATTTCGATTTCGTTGTGCCGCCGCTGGAGGGCTTCTGGTGGCAGGAGGGCGTGGAGGGCTTCGACTACCGGCGAAAAGAAGCGTTTCACTGGATCTCGGTGATCCGATTGCCGGACTTCGTGACGGAGGAGGACCTAAACTGGGCCAAGGCCGAGGCCGAACGGAAGAAAAAGCAGGACTTTTCTCCGGTGGAATTTTTGTCCCTGGAGGAAGGCCTATGCGTCCAGATGCTCCATGTGGGCCCCTTTGACCGGGAGCCGGAAAGCGTTGAGAAAATGGACGCCTACCTTGAGGAGCGGGGCTATGAAAACGACTTCACCCCCACCCGGCTTCACCATGAGATCTACCTCTCCGACGTGCGGAAGCTGCCCCCGGAGCGGTGGAAAACCGTGATCCGCCACCCGATCAGAATGAAATAAGCTGTGCCGCCGGACCCAATCAGGTCCGGCGGCAATGTTTTATTTCTTCATTTCCTTTTCGATGGCGGCGATCCGCTGGCTCAGAGGCGGATGGTCGTAGGTCAGAAGGACCTCCCACTTGGAGGGGGCCAGGTCCGCCAGATTTTCCTTGGACAGCTTTTTCAGCCCCGAGATCAGGGCCTGGCCGTAGCCCTCCTGGACCGCCTGGGCGTCGGCCCGGTACTCGGCCCGCCGGGACACTGCCCCGGCCAGGATTGAGAACAGAGGCATGACGATCTGGGACTCCACCAGCATCACCAGCAGCAACGCGAAGCCGTAATTCCGACTTGCAAAGCCAAAGGCCGGGTAGATGGCCTCGGTCCGCACCGTAGCCCAGGCCAGGACCACGATCAGAAGCATCTGGGCGATGCCGATGACGCTGTTTTTCAGAGTGTCCTTGTGGAGCCCGTGGCCCAGCTCGTGGGCGAAGACCGCCACGATCTCATCCGGCGTCATGGCGGCGATCAGGGTGTCATACAGCACGATGGTTTTGGTCTTGCCCAGGCCGGAAAAATAGGCGTTGGCCTTGGTGGACCGCTTGGAGGCGTCCATGACCTGGATCTCTTTCACATGGTAGCCGTATTTTTCCAGCAGGGCGGTGAGCTTGGTCCGCAGCTCCCCCTCCTCCAGAGGGGTGAATTTGTTGAACAGCTTGGAAAAGATCGGGGCCAGGAACATGACCGCGAAGAGGAACGCCACCATCACCCCGGAGAACAGCAGCAAAATCCAGTCGCCCAGGGCCTCGTAGATGAGGATGAACAGGCTCATCAGGGCGAACAGGAGTACCAGGGTGATCAGGAAGGACTTGATCTGGTCGGCAAAGAAGGTTTTCAGGGTCATTTTGTTGAAGCCGTACTTTTCGTCGATCTTCATGTTGAAAATGTAGTTGAAGATCCCGCCGAGGACGGTGTCGATCAGCACGAAGACGCCCAAAACGCTCATCATGCCGAAATACGGGTTCCCGCCCACGGCCACCAGGGGCATGACGTTGAAGGCGATCAGGGCAATGTACACGCAGTCGTTGAAGAAGGTGGCGATAATAGCCGCCTGACAGGTCTCCTTGTGGTAGGCGCTCCACTTGGCGTAGGTCTCGCCGTCGTACAGGTCCTTGACGTTGTCGGGAATGGAGTTGTCCTTGGACTTGTAGCTGAGATACTGAACGAACAGGTCATAGCACAAGATCAGGCCCATCAAAATCAGGCAGATCAGTTTGTAATTCATAGCGGTACTCCTTTCGATCGGTTCTGCCTCCATTATAGTCCCCCAGCGGGGAGATTTCAAGAGGGGCAGAAAAAAAGATGGGGGAAGAATTGCATCTTGGGGGCGGATGTGATATACTATTTCTAACTGTACCCCCGGCCCGGCGGGCCCCATTTTCTTCCAGGGAGGATCTTATGACGGCGTTTCAGCAGGCATTTTCCCGGCTTGCCCCCGGGATCGAGATTCGCTTTTCCGAGCCTCTGGCCAAGTACACCTCCTTCCGCATCGGCGGCCCGGCGGAGGCGCTGGCCCTGCCCAAGACGGCAGAGGAGCTGAAGACCCTCCTGGCGGCCTATGAGGCGCTGGGAGCTGCCCCGGCCATCCTGGGGGCGGGGACCAATGTCCTGGCCCCGGACGAGGGGATCCGGGGCGCCGTGATCTGCCTGCGGGGGCTGTGCGGCGCGGAGGACCTGGGAGCCGGCCGCGTCCGTTTCGGGGCGGGGCTGTCCCTGGCCCGGGCGGCGGATTTCGCCGCCAAGCTGGGCCTGTCCGGTTTGGAATTTGCCCACGGCATCCCCGGCACCGTGGGGGGCGGCGTGTATATGAACGCCGGCGCCTACGGCGGGGAGATCGGCCGGGTCTGTACGGAGGCGACCACCCTGGATTTTCAGGGCCGGACCCACCGCTATTCCCGGGAGGAGCTTTCCTTTTCCTACCGGCACAGCCGGATGCAGGAGCTTATGCAGATCGTGGTCAGCGCCGACTTTGCCTTGACCCCTGCCCCGGAAGAACAGATTCGCGGGGAGATGCGGGAGCTGGCGGCCAGGCGCCGGGCCTCCCAGCCTCTGGAATACCCCTCCGCCGGCTCGGCCTTCAAGCGGCCTCGGGAGGGGTACGCCGCCGCCCTGATCGACGGGGCGGGGCTGAAGGGCTTTCGGATCGGGGACGCCCAGGTTTCGGAAAAACACGCCGGTTTTGTCATCAATCGGGGCGCCGCTACCGCCGAACAGGTCCGGGAACTGCTGAAAACCGTGGCGGAACGGGTGTATGAGAACAGCGGGATCCAGTTGGAGCCGGAGATCCGGCTCTGGTGAATAGAAAGAAGGCGAACACCATGGCATCCTCCTTTTCCGGCAGCGTCAAAGCGGAGCTGTGCCGGAACAATGTGCAACGGCAGTGCTGCGCCCGGGCGGAGTGCTTTGGGGTGTTGCTCTTCTGCAACAGCTTTGGCCCCGCGGGGGTAAGGATCATCACCGAAAGCCGGGAATTTGCCCAGCGGCTGCCGAAGCTTTTTAAGCGGGCCTTTTCCGTGAACTTTGACCAGGCTCCGGAAAAGGACGGCGTGGGGAAGCTGGTTTTCCAGATCACGGCGCCGGAGAAGATCCGTCTGATCATGGACCAGTTTGGCTTCAGCCCGGCGGACACCCTGGCCCTCCATGTCAATCTGCCGGTGGTGGAGGAGGACTGCTGCAAGGCCTCCTTCCTTCGGGGAGCCTTCCTGGCCGGGGGATCAGTGACGGACCCGGCCAAGGGCTACCATCTGGAGCTGGCCACCACCCATCTAAGCGTCTGCCGGGAGACCTACGCGCTGATGGAGGAGGTCATGGGCTTTTATCCCAAGACCGCCGCCCGGGGCGGGGGCCAGGTGCTCTATCTCAAGCAGAGCGAGCGGATCGCCGACTTCCTGACCTATTTGGGCGCGCCGGTAGCGGCCATGGGGATCATGGAGGCCCGGCTGGAAAAGGAACTGAACAACAAGGTCAACCGCCGCTGCAACTGTGACGACGCCAACACCACCAAGGTGGTGGAGGCGGCTCAGGAGCAGTGCGAGGCCATTCGTTTTTTGCGTAGCCGGGGACTGCTGGAGAGCCTGCCGGACAAGCTCCGGTTTGCCGCCCTGGCCCGGGAGGCCCATCCCGAAGCGTCCCTGACGGAGCTGGCGGAGATGATGGAGCCGCCCATTACCAAGAGCGCCATGAGCCACCGGCTCCGCCGGCTGACGGAGCTGGCGGAGGAAGGGAAGGAGGCGTCCACATGAGTTTTGTCCACCTCCACGTCCACACGGAGTACAGCCTTTTGGACGGGGCCTGCCGCATCGGCTCCATGATGGAGCGGGTGAAGGAGCTGGGCCAAGAGGCCGTGGCCATCACCGACCATGGGGTGATGTACGGCTGTATCGATTTTTACAAGGCCGCCAAGGCCGCGGGGATCAAGCCCATCATCGGCTGCGAGGTCTATGTGGCCCGGCGGGGGATGGGGGACCGGATTTACGGCGTGGACAACGACCCGTACCATTTGGTGCTGCTCTGCGAAAACCAAACCGGCTATGAAAACCTCTGCCTGCTGGTGAGCCAGGCCTTTCTCAGCGGCTTTTACGGCAAGCCTCGGGTGGACCTGGAGCTGCTGCGGCAGCGTCACGAGGGGCTGATCGCCCTGTCCGCCTGCCTGGCGGGGGCCATCCCCCAGTATCTGATGGAGGACAGCTACGACAGCGCCAAAAGCTATGCCTTGACCCTCTCGGAGATCTTCGGACCGGGAAATTTCTTCCTGGAAATGCAGGACCATGGGATTGCTGAGCAGCGGGCGGTGAATCAGGGCATCCGCCGGCTGGCCCGGGAGACGGGCCTTCCGCTGGTGGTCACTAACGACGCCCACTACCTCCGCCGGGAGGACGCCAAAATGCAGGACGTGCTGCTGTGCATCCAGACCGGCAAGACTGTGGACGATCCCAACCGGATGAAATTCCAGACCGAGGAATTTTACCTGAAAAGCGAGGAGGAGATGCGCGCCCTCTTCCCGGACTGCGCGGAAGCCTTTGAAAATACGGTAAAAATCGCCCAGCGGTGCAAGGTGGAGTTTGTCTTCAATCAGTACCACCTGCCGGAATTTCCGGTGCCCACCGGGGAGGACAGCGAGGTGTACTTCCGGCGGCTGTGCCTGGAGGGCTTTGAGAAGCGCTATAATAATCCTCCTGCGGAATACCGCCAGCGGCTGGACTATGAAATGAACGTCATTTCCCACATGGGTTATGTAAACTACTATCTCATTGTCTGGGATTTTATTCGCTATGCCAAGGAGTCCGGCATTCCCGTGGGGCCGGGCCGTGGCTCCGGCGCGGCCTCCATCGCCGCCTACTGCCTCCATATCACGGAGGTGGACCCCATGAAGTACGGCCTGATCTTCGAGCGGTTTTTAAACCCGGAGCGGGTGAGTATGCCGGATTTCGACACGGATTTCTGCCAGGAGCGCCGGGGCGAGGTCATCGACTATGTGACTGCAAAGTATGGCAAGGACCATGTGGCCCAGATCGTCACCTTCGGCACCATGGCGGCCCGGGGCGCCATCCGGGACGTGGGCAGGGCCCTGAACTTCACCTACGCCGAGACCGACGTGGTGGCCAAGCTGGTGCCCACTACGCTGCATATCACGTTAAAAGAGGCGCTGAACGTCTCGCCCCGGCTCAAGGAGATGTACGACGGGGACCAGCGGGTGAAGACCCTCATCGATACCGCCATGAGCCTGGAGGGGATGCCCCGGAACACCTCCACCCACGCCGCCGGTGTGGTGATCACCGCCAAGCCGGTGGACACCTATGTGCCCTTGTCCCGGAACGACGATACCATC
This sequence comes from uncultured Oscillospiraceae bacterium, assembly GCA_947632695.1. GTDB lineage: Bacteria > Bacillota > Clostridia > Oscillospirales > Oscillospiraceae > Faecousia. The sequence goes on from CANRQC010000045.1 coordinate 10,854, forward strand.
GTCACCCAGTACACCATGACCACCATCGAGGAGCTGGGCCTTCTTAAAATGGACTTTTTGGGTCTGCGGAACCTGTCGGTGATTGCGGACGCCGAGGAGCAGATCCGCCGGATCCAGCCGGACTTCTCCATCCAGGCGGTGCCGGATTTCGACCGGGAGACCTACGCCATGCTGGCCGAGGGAAAGACCCAGGGGGTGTTCCAGCTGGAGTCCGCCGGGATCACCGGGGTGTGCATGAACATGAAGCCCACCTCTATCGAGGATCTGACGGCCCTGGTGGCCCTGTACCGGCCGGGGCCCATGGAGTCCATCCCCGCTTTTATCGCCAACAAGCAGGATCCTGCCAAAATAACCTATAAAACGCCGCTGCTAGAGCCCATTTTGAAGGTCACCTATGGAGTCATTCTCTACCAGGAGCAGGTCATCGAGATCTTCCGCTCCCTGGGCGGCTACTCCATGGGCCAGGCGGACAACATCCGCCGGGCCATCTCCAAGAAAAAGCAGAAGATCATTGACGCGGAGCGGCCGGTGTTCGTCTACGGCGACCCCAAGCAGAACATCCCCGGGGCGGTGGCCCGGGGGGTCAGCGAGGCGGCGGCCCAGTCCATTTACGACGAGATCGTGGCCTTCGGTGACTACGCCTTCAACAAGGCCCACTCCGCCTGCTACGCCGTGGTCAGCTATCAGACCGCCTATCTCAAGTGTCACTATCTTCTCCAATATATGGCGGCCCTCATGACCTCGGTGCTGGACTACTCCGAGAAGGTGGCGGGCTATATCGCCGAGTGCAAGGAGTGGGGGATCACCACGCTGCCCCCGGACATCAACCGCTCCGAGGACCCCTTCGTGGTGGAGGGAAACGCCATCCGCTTCGGCCTGGGAGCCGTGAAGAACGTGGGCCACGGGCTGATCCGTTCCCTGGTGGAAAAGCGGACCGAGGGCGGTCCCTTCCGGTCCCTGGAGGATTTCCTCCAGCGGATGGGAGAGGGAGAGCTGAACAAGCGGGCCGTGGAGAATTTCATCAAGTGCGGCGCCATGGACTGCCTGGGAAACCGCCGCAGCGAACTGCTGGCGGTGTACGAAACCATGATGGACAGCGTGGCCGCCACCCGGAAGCGGAATCTGGAGGGCCAGATGGGCCTGTTCGCCATGGTCCAGGGGGAGGATCGGGCCGCCAGCGTGCCCATTCCTACCCTGCCGGAGCTGGACCGGGCGCAACGAATGCTGATGGAGAAGGAGACCACCGGCATCTACCTCTCCGGCCACCCCATGGACGACTACCGGGCATATCTGAAAAATACCCATGTATCGCCCATTTCCGCCCTGATGGCGGAGGATTCCCAGTTTGCCGACGATCAGATCGTGCAGATCGCGGGGATCGTCCAGACCGTCAAGATGAAGACCACCCGCAATAACTCCATGATGGCCTATATCACTCTGGAGGATGACACCGCATCCATTGAAATGCTGGCCTTCTCCAATGTGCTGAGCCAGTACGGCGGCTATCTCCGGGAAAACGCCCCGGTGGTGGTCACAGGCCGTCTCTCCCTCCGGGACGACAAGGAGCCCCAGATTGTTGTGAACCGGGCCCAGCCCATTTCGAACTTTTCCGGCCCCGACCGGCAGCCTTCCGCCCCGCCCCAGGGCAATCGGCTCAGCGGCAGCACCTTGTATCTCCGGCTCCCCTCGGAGCGGGACCCCCGGCTGCGGAAGGTGCGGGCCATGCTGAATATGTTCCCGGGGGATGCCCAGGCGGTGGTGTACTTCGCCGATACCCGGATCCGCCGGGGCACCCACTGCGGCCTGGACAGGAGACTGGTGGGAGAGCTGGAAAATGTGCTGGGAAATGGGAATGTTGTTGTCAAATAACTTCCCTTTTTGGGGAAACTGTGCTATACTATAAAAAGCGTCTGCTTTAAGTGGAAGCCTGGATGAAGGAGAGGTGCCCCAAGTGGAAAGAATACCGCGTTTTTTGGGGGTCCTCCTTGTGGCCCTGCTGCTTTCCGGCTGCGCCCTGGTGACGGTGGATCAGATGTACGTCCCGCCCCGCCGCTCCCAGGAGGACCAGGCCCTGCAGTCCGCCATCGATCAGGCCATGGCCGGCCTGGAGTACAGCGCCCCCGCCGCCGGGGAGTACCAGCAGACGGTCCAGACGGCGGACCTGGACGGGGACGGGGAGGAGGAGTACCTGCTCTTCGCCAAAGCCCAGGAGGAGAAGCCCCTCCGCATCCTGATTTTTCACCGCCGGGACGACGGATTCTACCACACCGAGACCCTGGAGAGCTACGGAGAGCGCTTTGACCGGGTGGAGTACGCCCAGCTGGACGGCAAAGGCGGGGTCGAGATCGTGGTGGGCGTGCGGCTCAGCGACAAGCTGCCCCGCTCCGTCAGCGCCTATACCTGGACGGAGGGGGAGGCTGTCCGGCTCCTGTCCGCCACCTATTCGGCCTTTCTTACGCTGTCCATGGACGCCGCCCCCGGCGGGGAGCTGCTGCTCCTCCGCCCCGGGGAGGGAGAAAACGACCCCGGGACCGCCGAGCTTTACACTTTTTTGGACGGCGCCACCCTGCGCTCCAACCGCGTGGAGATGTCCGCCCCCGCCGCTCGGCTGCGCCGGGTCCTGACCGGCGCTTTGACCGACGGGACACCGGCGGTGTTTGCCGCCAGTTCCGCGGGGGAAGGGGACCTGATCACCGATGTGTTCGCGCTTTTGGACGGGGAGCTGCGGAACGTCTCCCCCGGCGGCGCGCTCCGCGGCGATGATCTTCTGGCGGAGGATATCGACGGAGACGGGATCCTGGAGCTACCCCAGGTCCTGGCCCACCAGCCGGACGGGGAGGGCTCCCTGATCCGATGGTACGCCCTGGCCCCCGATGGCAGCGAGAAGACCAAGGGCTATACCTTTCACGACTTCGCGGCGGGCTGGTATTTGGACCTGGACCCCAGCTGGGCGGACCGGGTGACGGTTGCCCAGCGGGAGGATGCCTGGGAATTTTCCCTCGCGGACGAAAAGACCCAGGAACCCCGGCTTCTTTTTACGATTTACGCTTTTTCCGGCGCGGATCGGGATGCCCAGGCGGCAAGCAGAAACCGGTTCCTGCTCCTTCACGCGGAGCAGACCACTTATGCCGCCCGTCTGGAGGCCGATTCCGCCGCCGTTACCCGGCAGGGACTGATGGACAGCTTCCATTTGATCCTGCGGGATTGGAAAACAGGAGAGATGTAGAGAGGGAAGACTATGAAAAAGGTAATGATTTTGGAGGATGAGGAGAATATCCGTTCCTTTGTGGTGATCAATCTTCGCCGGGCGGGGTATGAAGCCATCGAGGCCGCCACCGGCCAGCAGGCCCTGGACCGCCTCCGGGAGAACCCGGATATCGGCGTCGCCATTCTGGACATCATGCTGCCGGATATGGACGGCTTCGAGGTCTGCCGCCGGATCCGGGTCTCCAATAAGCAGGTGGGCATCATCATGCTTACCGCCCGCACCCAGGAGATGGACAAGGTCACGGGCCTGATGACCGGGGCGGACGACTATGTGACGAAGCCCTTCTCCCCGGCGGAGCTGACGGCCCGCATCGACGCCCTCTACCGGCGCGTGGGTGG
>CANRQC010000046.1 GCA_947632695.1 uncultured Oscillospiraceae bacterium
TGCGGCTGCGTCTTCTCCGAGGAGGAGCGCTACCTGAAAAAGAGCAAGATCATTCCGTAGGAGGGACTATGACGCAATTGCGATATGCCGTGCCCTGCCTCTTCGGCCTGGAGGGTCTGGCGGCGGAGGAGCTGCGGCGGCTGGAGATGGAAAATGTCCAGGCGGAAAACGGGCGGGTCCTGTTTTCCGGCGGGCCCGAGGCCCTGCCCCGGGCCCTGACCTGGCTGCGCACGGGAGAGCGGGTGCTGATCGTGCTGGCGGAGTTTCCCGCCAGCACCTTTGAGGAGCTGTTCCAGGGGGTGTGCCGGGCGCCGCTGGCGGAGTTCATCCCCCGGGACGGAGCCTTCCCAGTGAAGGGCTCCTGCCTGGACAGCAAGCTCATGAGCGTGCCGGACTGCCAGGCCATCATCAAAAAGGCGGCGGCCAGAAATTTGGGGGCGGCCTATGGCCTTACCTGGCTTCCCGAGACCGGCGCCACCTTCCAGCTCCAATTCGCCCTGTTCCACGACCGGGCCACCCTCTACTTAGACGCCACCGGTCCGGGCCTGCACAAGCGGGGCTACCGGGCCGTGGGCAACGATGCGCCCCTGCGGGAGACCCTGGCGGCGGCGCTGGTGCTGCTGTCCCGCTACCGGGGGCGGGAGACCTTTTTCGACCCCTTCTGCGGCTCCGGCACCATTCCCATCGAGGCGGCTCTCATCGCCAAAAATCAGGCCCCCGGCCTGCGGCGGCGCTTTGCCGCGGAGGCCTTCCCCTGGCTGCCGGAGAATATCTGGCGCCAGGCCCGGGAGGAGGCCCGGGACCGGGAATTTCACGGGCAATACCGCATCCTGGGGGCGGATATCGACGAAAACGCGGTGAGTCTGGCCGCCGCCAACGCCCGGAAGGCGGGGGTGGGGGACCTGATCGAATTTCACCGGGCAGACGCCACCCGGGCGCCCCTGCCGGACCAGGCGGGCATCCTCATCGCCAACCCGCCCTACGGGGAGCGGATGATGGAGCGGCAGAGCGCCCAGCGGCTCTATGCCGCCCTGGGCCGCCACCTCCGGGGGCAGGAAGACTGGCGGCTGTACCTGCTGGCGGCGGAGCCGGAATTTGAGCATTATTTCGGCAGCCGGGCGGACAAAAAGCGAAAGCTCTACAATGGGCGCATCCAGTGCAACTGCTATATGTATCTGCCCGGGCAGAAACAGGGGGGCCGGAAATGAAGGATCTTTTTATCATCAACCCCGCCGCGGGAAAGCGGGACCGGACGGAAGAATACCGCCAAATGATCCAAAGCTCCTGGGGCAAACGGGGGCTAGAATATGAGATCGCCGTGTCCCAGGGCCCCGGGGACTGCCGGGACCTGGCCCGCCGGGCAGGGGAGAGCGGGGAGGCGTACCGGATCTTCGCCATGGGCGGGGATGGGACCCTCAACGAGGTGGCCGCCGGGGCGGCGGGCTTTCCCAACGTGGCCGTGACCCACTTCGCCGGGGGCAGCGGCAACGACTTCGTCCGAATCTTTGGGGACAGCTTGGCCTTCGACAGCCTGGAACCCTATTTCGACTGTCAAGAATCGGTGCTGGACATGATTAGCTGCAACGGCCGGCTGGCCATCAACACCTGCTCCGTGGGCCTGGACGCCCGGATCGGCACCCAGATCGGGGAGTATAAGCGCCTGCCCCTGGTCACCGGCTCCGGGGCATACATCCTATCCATTTTGGTCAATCTGTGCCGGGGCATTTCCGAGCCCTACACCGTGGAGGTCAACGGCCAGGTGTTTCAGGGGAAGCAGACCATGATCACCGCCTGCAACGGCCAGTTTTACGGCGGAGGGTTCCACCCCGTGCCGGAGGCGGACCCCACCGACGGGATGCTGGACGTGGTGATCGTGAAGGACGTGCCGCTGTGGCGGGTGCCCATGGTCATCGGCAAGTACAAGGCCGGCCAGTATGCCCAGCTGCCCGATCTGATCACCCATGTGGTGACGGACCGGCTGACGGTGCGCTGCTCCAAGACCAACAGCGTCAGCCTGGACGGGGAGCTGCTGCGGACCGACGCCCTGGATATTCGGATCGCCCAGGAGAAGCTGCGCTATTTCTATCCCAAGACCGCGTCCATGCAAATCGCCCCCCGGCAGGCTCTGGCCGGGAGCGGAACATAAAAATCGCCGGGACGTGGACGCGTCCCGGTTTTCCATTTTCCTGTCACCCGGCCCCCTTGGGGATGGTGATGGTCAGCACGATCTGGCTGTCCGTCTCCCGCCGCTCGGACACCGCCGGGATCCCGGAGCGCTGGATCCGGGCCAGGGACTGGCTCAGGCCGTTGAGGAAGGCCCCCAGATTGGCCCTGGGCGGCTGGGCGGGCTTGGCCTCCAGGAGGGCGGCGATGTATTTTTCCGTCCGGGCCACGCTCATCCCCTCCCGGGCGATGGTCTCCAGAGCCTTCAGCTTTTCCGGCTCCCCAGGCAGCCGCAGCAGGGCCCGGGCGTGGCGCTCGGTGAGGTTCGCGGCCCGGAGGGCATCCAGCACCTGCTGGGAGTGGCGCAGGACCCGCAGCTTGTTGGCCACGGCGCTCTGGCTCTTGCCCAGGAGCTTGGCGGCCTGCTCCTGACTCAGGTCCCAGGTCTCCATGAGCTTGGCAATGCCCCGGGCCTCCTCCACGAAGTCCAGATCCTGGCGCTGGAGGTTCTCCACCAGGGCCGCCATACCGGACTCCTGGCTGTCCATGCTCATGACGATGCAGGGGATCTCCGTCAGGCCGGCCATCTGCCCGGCCCGGAGGCGGCGCTCCCCGGCGATCAGCTCATAGGCCGTCCCCACCCGGCGCACAGACAGGGGCTGCAAAATTCCGTGGCGGCGGATGCTCTCCGCCAACTCCCGGAGGGCGTCCTCCCGGAACCGCTCCCGGGGCTGGGCCGGGTTGGGGCGGATGGCCTTGGCCGGCAGGAACACCACCCGTCCGGTTTCCATATAGGTTTTCAGCTTTTGGCACTGCATGACCGTTCCCCCTTGGTATAGACTGGACCCATTGTACCCCAAAGGGAGGGACAAAAGCCCACGAACCAGCGCCCCCTTAAAAAAAGCGGCTGTCCCTGCTATACCCCCGCCCCTTCCAGGCGGAATGCCCCGGTGAGCCGGGCGGCCAGCGCCCGCATGGCGGCGGGGTCCGCCTTCAGCACCTTCCGGTCGTAGGTCAGCAGGCCGTTGATCTCGTCCTCCACGTCGCTGAGCTGGGTGTAGATGGCCCCGCACAGCCCCTTGGGGATGGCGGGCTCGATCCGCTGCCGGTAGAGGGTAAGCAGCTCCGTCATGTACTGCTCCTGGGTCCGACAGGTTCGGTAGCCGTAGGCGTCCTCTGTGTTGGCCATGTGGCCCGGGGTGGGCAGGGTGTAGCCCCCAAACTCGCTGAGGACCAGGGGGCGCTTGCTCTTTCGCAGCTGCCCCCAGGGGCCGAAGTAGATGTGCCGGCTGTTCACATCCGTCTGCCCCCACCGGAACCAGCCCGAGGCAGTGTCGATGATCCTGCTGCCGTCCAGGGCCTTCAGCCGCCGGTAGGCCTCCGTGGAGCGGAACTGGCCCCAGCCCTCGTTGAAAATCGTCCAGTAGAGGATGCAGGGATGGTTGCGCAGCTGCCGTACCGTGGCCTCCATGCTCCGGTAGAAGGCCTCCCGGCCCTTGGGGTCCCGGTGAAGGCCCCCGTCGGGCCGCACCTGGAAGCCCACCGTGGGCAGGGCCGTGTCCCGGAGATAGCGGTACTGTCCATTATTCACCATGTCCTGGAAAACCACCATCCCCAGCCGGTCGCACTGGTAGTAAAATTCCTCCGGCTCCACTTTGATGTGCTTGCGCAGGGTGTTGAACCCCAAATCTTTCATGGCCTGAATGTCCTGGGCGTAGCACCCAGGGTCGGGGGCCGTTAAAAGGCCGTCGGGCCAGTACCCCTGATCCAGCAGGCCGTGGAAAAAGTAGGGCTCTCCGTTGAGGCAGATCCTGGGGATCCCCTTTACTTCCCGGATGTCCACGGTTCGCAGGGCGAAGTAGCTCTCCACCCGGTCCTCCCCCATCTCCAGGGTAAAGGCATAGAGCCAGGGATCCTCCGGGCTCCACAGCCGGGGGTTTTCCGGCGCGATCACCGCCCGGCCCTTTTCCAGGGGGAACGCCTGGCCGTCCTCCAGAATCACCCGTCCGGGGATCGTGGGCTTTCCCGTGTCGATCACCGCCCGGCGGCAGTCGGTTTGGATCTCCAACTGCTCGATGTAGGTCTCCGGCACCGATTCCAGCCACACGGACTGGTAAATCCCGGAGACGGGGGTATACCACATGCCGCCCCGCTTTTTAGGCTCTACCTGTTTGCCGTAGGGCTGGGAAAGATCCCGCAGATCGTCCCGGACCCGGAGGAGCAGCTCCGCCTCCCCATCCGGGAGGAAGGGGGTGATATCGAAGGTCATGGCCTCGTAGCCCCCCAGGTGGCGCCCCGCGTGGGCGCCATTTAAGAAGCAGTCCAGCTCCTGGTCCGCCGCGCCGATGTGGAGCAGCACCCTGCCCCGGAAAAAGCCCTCCGGGAGCGCCAGACGCCGCCGGTAGAATAAAAAGCTCCCCTCGGGGAAGTGCGCCCCCACGCCGGAGAGGGCGCTTTCCGGGCAGAAGGGAACCAAAATCCGCCGGTCGAACCGCTCCGGCGGCTCCTTTTCGGCGGAAACGGCAAATTCCCAGGCGCCGTTCAGGCACAGGAAGCTGTCCCGCCGCAGCTGGGGACGGGGATAGATCTGCCAGGGGGTGCCGGAGAGGGTCTCGCCCTGGCGGGTATAGAGCTGAGTAAGCATGGCGCGCCTCCTTTCACGGTGCTTGGTTCTTTCGCAGAAGGGTCAGGATCCGGTCCGTGATCGGCCGGAACAGGGCATAAAGGCCGTACCCCAGCAGCCCGCCGGTCCCGTTGGTGATCACGTCCGTGATATCCGAGGACCGGTAGCCGCTGAGAAGGGGCTGGAGCAGCTCGATCCCCAGGCTCATCAGAAGGCAGACTAGCACGGTCTGAGCGCATTTTGCCGCCCCGTTCCGGGTCAGGGGGTACAGAAAGCCGAAGGGCACGGTCAAAAGCACGTTCAGCGCGATCTGCCGGAGATAATCCCCCCGCCCCAGGGTCACGTCGATAAACGGCACCGGATTCATAGGGGTATAGGGGTGGTCCAGCAGGTGGGGGAGGGCACAAAGCACCGGCATCAGCGTAAAATACAGCACGGTAGAGAGATACGCGTACATCAGCGTGCCCACAAGGAGCCTGTCCCGGCCCTCTTTTCGCCATCTTGGGAAAAACGCGAAGGCGTACAGCAGCGCCAGCGCGGCAAAATCGATCAGGTAGTTCATAGGAGCCCTTCTTTTCCAAACCTTCCTTGTAATTATAGCACACTTTTTATTCGGAGGAAAGTAAAAATACACGGTTCTTTCACATTCCATCCGCCAAAAGTACGGATAATACAGGAAAAATATGGGAGGATTCGACAGACTGTGATTTTTTATACGGTATTTTAAAAAAGTTGTTGCAATTCCTGTCACAATATGTTAATATTTTGTTGGGGGATGAGGGTATGCGTAAGCCGTCCCACTTGGGTTACAAGCTATTGATCCTCGCCGCCTGCGCCGCGGTGGTGGGGATTTGGGCGCTCTTGTTTGGCTTTTGCCCGATCCGCGCGGTCACCGGCGTCATCTGTCCCAGCTGCGGCATGAGCCGGGCCTGGCTGGCGGCGCTGCGGCTGGATCTGGGGGCGGCGTTTTTCTATCACCCCATGTTCTGGATCGTTCCAACGGTTGCCGCGCTGTGGCTTTTTGATTTTCAACCGCTGCGGTCCAAGCGAGCCAACATTTGTCTCCTGGTTCTGCTGGGCATTGGGTTCGCGGTGTGCTATTTTGTCCGGCTGACAATGTTTTTACATGGTGATCTCATCATATAAAACCAATCATAAGGAGGAAAATGATATGTTCTGTAAAAACTGCGGGAATCCCATGGATCCCAACGCGGTAGTCTGTGTCCGGTGCGGCTGCGCCAGAGGTACCGGCATTTCCTACTGCCCCAACTGCGGCTCTCCCACAGCCCCCGGCGCGGCGGTCTGCCTGAAGTGCGGCTCCGCGTTGACCACCGCCCCCGTCACCGGCGACAAGAGCAAAATGGCCGCCGGCCTGCTGGGCATTTTCCTGGGCAGCCTGGGCATCCACAACTTCTACCTAGGCTATACCAGTAAGGCCGTGGCCCAGCTGCTCCTCACCCTTATCGGCAGCTTCATTACCTGCGGCATTTCCGCGGTTGCCTGCGAGATCTGGGGCCTGGTGGAGGGCATCATGATCCTCACCGGCAAGATCGACAAAGACGCCAAGGGCATGGCCCTGAAGGACTAGTTCCCGTCCATATCGTTTCAATTGGTTCATAAAAATTGGGATCAGGCCCTGGCCTGACCCCAATTTTATATTTGGACCGCCGGGGCTGCTCTCGGTCCCCGGCCCCTTCCTCGGGAAAGGGCTTTACGCCGTCTCGGGCCGGGCGGGATAGAGGTAATACCGGGTGAAGGTCTCCCGGGTGCTGTCCGGCAGGTCCTTCACGGTCTGGAATCCCGCCTTTTCAAACTCTTCCCCGTACACCGGATGGTAATAGATCACCCATATATCCCGGTTTCGCGCCTTCTGGCTTTCGATCAGCTTCTCCACCACCGCGTGGAACACCGGCCGCCCGAAGGGGTTGTAGAAATAAAACACGTCGTAGTCCCCGTAGCCGTCAAATTCCGCCGCGTTGGCCAGGATGCACGCCACGTCCAGCTTCAGCCTTTCCATGTTCCGCTTGGCAATACCCAGAAGATGCTCGTCCAGGTCCAGCCCCGCCACCTTGCCATAGCCGCTCTCCTTGGCGCAGCGCATACACATTCCCTTGCCGCAGCCCACGTCCAGGAAGGCCGCCTCCTCCGGCCGCACGGGGACCTCCAAAAGCATCTTCCTCATGGCGCCGGGGTCGGTCATGCTGTACCCGTGAAATTCCTCCACCTGCCGATGCTCGTCGCCCACATAAAGCAAACTGAAATCCAGGCCGTGGAGCTTCTCATCCACATATTGGCCGAAAAATTTGACCCATCGCCGGGCCCGGACGTAAAAATGTTCCTTCCGATTCATGATTTCGCCTCCAGAGTATTCCAATCGGGCCCCGGCGGGCAAGCCGGCCCGAGATCCGATCCTCCGGCCGCCGAAAAGCTGATCCCTCGGCGGCCTGTTTTCCAAAAATAGCCATTCCTATTTTACATAATTCCATAATGGATTTCAAGGGGTATTATTCCCATTTTTGGCGAAAAAATCGCCGTTGCCGATAGGCGGAATGGAGGGTTTAAATGTCCCCGAAGGGGACGCCACACTTCTTCACTAATCACTATTACTTATTACCTTCCAAAAATCGGCCCTTCAAGTTAAGAGTGAAAAGTGAATAGTGAAGAAGTAAAAATCGGCAAGCCTCTAATGAGTCTTGCCGATTTTTGGGGTGGATGATGGGACTCGAACCCACGGTCTTCAGAGCCACAATCTGACGCCTTATCCAACTAGGCCACATCCACCATGGAATGGCACGCCAGGAGGGACTCGAACCCCCTACCTACTGCTTAGAAGGCAGTTGCTCTATCCGGGTGAGCTACTGGCGCATTTCCAGGCTTGGAGCGGGTGACGGGAATCGGACCCGCGTATCCAGCTTGGAAGGCTGGTGTTCTACCATTGAACTACACCCGCGCGGGGTCCCTGCTTGGCTGTTCAGCTTAAAGATTTTAGCATAAGAAAAGACTGATGTCAAGCTTTTTTCTCCATTGCCTCCAGTTTTTTCAGCACCCCCCGGAAATATTCCGGCAGCTCCGCCTGGACGATCACCGGGTGGCCGTCCCGGGGGTGGCGGAAGCACAGCAGCCCCGCGTGGAGGCACTGGCTGGTCTGGCCCAGCTCCGGCTTTTTATGGCCGTAGACCGTGTCCCCCAGCACCGGATGGCCGATGGAGGCCATGTGGACCCGGATCTGGTGGGTCCGCCCGGTCTCCAGCCGGAGGCGGACATGGGTATAGCCCCGGTAGCGGCGGATCACTTCCCAATGGGTCACGGCGGGGCGGGAATTGCGCTGGGTGACGCACATTTTCTTCCGGTCCGTGGGGTGCCGCCCGATGGGGGCGTCCACAGTGCCACTGTCCTCCTTCAGCACCCCGCAGACCACGGCCTCGTAGGTCCGAGCCATGGTGTGGTCCTGGAGCTGGGAGGAGAGCATGGCGTGGGCATAGTCATTTTTCGCCACCGCCAGCAGACCCGAGGTGTCCTTATCGATGCGGTGGACGATGCCGGGGCGCAGCACCCCGTTGATGGTAGAAAGATGTCCTTCCAGTCGGTACAGAAGCCCATTGACCAGGGTATCGTCCCAGTGCCCGGCGGCGGGGTGGACCACCAGGCCCTTGGGCTTGTTGAGGACCAACACATCCTCGTCCTCGTAGACGATGTCCAGGGGCATTTCCCGGGGCCGGGCCGTGGGCTCCTCCGGCTCCGGCAGGGTAAAATCGATCCGGTCCCCGGCCTCCAGGCGGTCGTTTTTCCGGCCCGGAAGGCCGTTTTTCTTCACCAGACCGGCCTCCAGCAGCTTTTGGGCCTGGGCCCGGCTCATGGGGGCGCTGCGGGCCAGAAAGGCGTCCAGCCGCTCGCCGGAGGTGTCAGCCGTCAGAAGCATGGGGAGTCTCCTTCCAGAACCGCCGGTTGAAAAACGCCAGGTGGAACAGCAGCAGCACACAGCCGCAGGAGATAAAGCTGTCCGCCAGGTTGAACACGGGGAAGTCCATAAATTCCACGGCGATCATATCCACCACATAGCCCCGGAAGATCCGGTCGATGATGTTTCCCAGGCCCCCGCCGTAAATGGCGGCCAGGCACCACCGCTCGAAGGCAGTGAAGGGCAGCCGCTTTTTGAAGTACTCCCACAGTAGCGCCGCCGTCAGCGCCAGGAACAGCGCCACGAACAGCCAGCGCATCCCCTGCAAAATGGAGAAGGCGGCCCCGATGTTGTGGACCTGGGTAAAGTGGAACAGCCCGGGGATCACCGGCACGGTATCGCCCATTTCGATATTGTTGATGACCAGTAGCTTGGTGATCTGATCCGCCCCGGCAATGCCCAGGGCGAACAGCGCCATCGCCAGAAATTCCATGGAGGCTCCCTCCCGGTAGTCGTTTGCAGTATTGTACCATATCCGCCGCCTGTTTGCAACTTATTCTTCCGCCGGAATCGTGTTCCGGCTCTTGATTTGCTTCTGTTACGCCGCATTGGGCCACGGCGGAGAGCGACATGCCACCACCCTCTATATCCCTATATTTTAAATCGTCCCCGAAGGGGACACCGCACTTCTTCACTCTTCACTATTACCTATTACTTTCCAAAAATCGGCCCATCGTATGAAGTGAAAAGTGAATAGTGAAGAAGTAAAAATCGGCAAGCTCCGAACGTCGCTTGCCGATTTTTGGTGGGGGAAGGTGGATTCGAACCACCGAAGCTATAAGCAGCAGATTTACAGTCTGTCCCCTTTGGCCACTCGGGAATTCCCCCATTGCGTGCCTGCTGAGAAGCGTGGAGCCGGTAGACGGACTCGAACCCCCGACCTACTGATTACAAATCAGTTGCTCTACCGGCTGAGCTATACCGGCATCTCAACAGAACATGCCTATTATACCGGGAAGGGGTCAAATTGTCAAGCCTTTTTTTCTTAATTTTCGCCTGGACGCCCCCTTTCTTCCCATTTCCGCCCGCTTCAACAATATATGGTATTTTTCTTGGAAAAATTACTCCCACATCTTGTGTTTCGACAGATTTCGCAGCTTTTTTGTGCTATGATCTTCCCATGGAAACGGCGCTGAGCCGGACCGCCGCCACCGTGGCGTCGTCCGCCCCCGTGCCGCCTCCCAGCTCCAGGAATCGGGCCGCCACCTCCCCAGGCGGCTCCCCCGGAGCCGCCGCGCAGCAACGCAGGGCATCCTCTCCGCCCACGCCGTCGCTGACCAGCACCAGCGTCTCTCCCCGACGCAGGGACAGCCGGTCCACCCGCTCCCGCCCGTCCGCGACAGACAGGCCCGGAGGCGGGCCGGCTGTCCCAATTTTTTCCGTTCCCACGGCGCTGACCAGGTAGGACGGCGCCGCGCCCCATTTATAAAGGGTGGTCCTGCCGCTGCTCAGCTGGATCTCCGCCAGGTCCACCGTCACCGCCCCCGCCCGGCCCCGAAGGGCGCAGAGGCTGTTGAGACTGCGCAGGGCGTGCTCCGGGGGAAAGCCCGCCGTCAGCAGGCGGCGCAGCAGGCTCCCGGCGGTGCGGCCCTCGTCCAGGGCCCCCAGGCCGGTGCCCATGCCGTCGCACAGCAGCACATAGTATTTGCACTCCGGCCCGGCAAACCACAGGCACCGGTCCCCGTTGTCCGGGCTCGGGCGGTTGGCGCAGGCAGCCACCTGGGGGGTAAACCGGGCCTCGGGACACTGGCCCCGGCGGGACAGGCCGTCGGACAGCTCCTGTAGATATTCCGCCAAAAACTGATATTGCTGGATCACCGCCTCCCGGCACTCCCGCACCTGCTCCCGCTCTCCCCGGAGGACCCGCAGCCGCTCCTGGCTGCGGGTCAGCTCGCTCAGGAGTCGCCCGCCCTTCCGGCAGGCCAGTCCCAAATCCTCCGGGGAGGTCAGAGTCCTGTGGAGCAGCTCCTTGGGAAGCTGGGCGGCGGCGGTCTGGTTGGGGCAGCTCTTCCGGCAGGGGCAGCCGCCGCAGGCCCGGGCGGCTGCCTGGGAAATCAGGGCCTCCTCGTCCAGCGCCGGGTCCTCCGCCTCCAGCAGCAGATGCTGGGTCTGAGCCAGCACCCCGGCGGTCATCTCCAGCCGCACCTGGGCGGAGGACACCTCCCCCCGCTTGGGCTCTGTCCGGGGAAGTCCCGGCAGGCTTGTCCCCAGCAGGCCCCCCAGGAGCAGCCCCGGCAGGGGCAGCAGGTCCCACCGGCCGGCCAGAGCCGTGATCATCAGATACGCCGCCCCGGGGGCCAGGGCCGCCGTCCACCGGCGGTTTCCGGGGAGGAACCGGGCCAGATGGGCCAGGCACAGCACCCCCGTCATGGGCACGGCGGTGACCTGGGCCAGATCCAGGGCCAGTCCCGCCAAGGCGGCGGCGGGCAGCTCCCCCGCCGCCGCCACAGTTCCCGCCGCCAGGAACCCCAGCCCCAGCCAGGGCAGCGGGGCCACCTGGGCCAAGGCCAGAACCGCCGCCCCCCAGGTCAGCCAGCCGCAGACCGGGCTTTCCCGGGCCTGGGCGAATATCCAGGCGGTGCCCGCCCCCAGGACCACCCGCAGCAGATACACCGGAATGGAGGTGGTGTCCGCCATCCAAAACTGAAACGCCACGCCGGAGGCGGACACGATCAGCGCCGCCAGGGCCGGCAGCAGCAGGGGGGTCTGCCGCGCCATGCGCCCCCGGCCCAGGGTCATGGCAGCGGCCAGGCCCAGCGCTGTCCACAGCAATCCCTGCTGTCCCGCCGCCCCCCAGAAAAACAGATACCCGGCGCAGCCCCCCAGAGCCAGGAACACCGCCGGGACCCCGGTGACGGCGCAGAGCAGCCCCAGCACCATGGGCTGTGGCGCGGCGGCCAGGCTGGCGGCGGAGAGCAGGAATCCCGCCAGTGCTCCGCCGCCCCAGCGGAGCAGGGTGTGGACCCGGGGATCCAGGGCCAGGCGGTGGAGGGTGTGCCGGCTTTGGCGGACGTAAGAGCGAATGGTGGTCATCATTGGTAGCACAGCCTTTCCTTTCAGATTCAGGAAAAGCCTATCACAAACCGAAAAATTTTCCTGTCGGAACCGGTTCGCCGGGAAAGTTTCTTGCATCCGGGGGCCCGGCGGTGTATAATAGGGACAAAATTCCGACGAAAGGGGCCTGGGCCATGGAGATCGAATGGAAATTTTCCGCCTCGCCGGAGGCGCTGGCGGCGATGGAGGCCGCCTTCCCCGGCCCCTGGGAGCAAATCGAGATGCGCACAGTCTATTTCGACACGGCGGAGGGCGCGCTTGCCGGGCGGAAACGCACCCTCCGGGTGCGCTGGGAAAACGGCGCGGCGGTGAGTACCTATAAGACCCCCGACCTGGGCATGGGCCGGGGGGAGTGGGAGGCGCCGGGGGACGACCCCAAAGCGGCCCTGGCGGCGGCGGGGGCGCAGGTTCCCGGACCCCTGGTTCCCGTCTGCGGGGCCCGGTTCCTCCGCAAAAGGCTTCTGGTCCCTACGGATGACGGCTGGGCGGAGCTGGCCCTGGATGAAGGGGCGCTGACCGCCGGGGACCGGGAGACGCCCCTTCTGGAGGCGGAGATCGAGCTGAAATCCGGCAGCCGGGGGGCGGCGGAAGCCCTG
Organism: uncultured Oscillospiraceae bacterium; assembly: GCA_947632695.1. GTDB lineage: Bacteria > Bacillota > Clostridia > Oscillospirales > Oscillospiraceae > Faecousia. The sequence goes on from CANRQC010000046.1 coordinate 12,395, forward strand.
GCACGGGCTATCGCCGCAAAATTCGACCTTGCCGAAGAGCCCCGGAGCAAATTTCGCCGGGCCCTGGACCTGGCAGGAGGGTGGACATGGAAAAACTGCTGACAAAATACGACCGGCTCCTGGTCCTGGACACGGAGACCACCGGCCTGCTGTGCAGCCGGGACGAGATCATCGAATTTGCCGCCGCCGTGGTGGCCCTCCGGGACGGGAAGGCCGCCGTGGTTCAAAAATACGACCAGCTGGTGACCCTGAGCCCCGGGGGCTTCGTCCCGGCGAAGATCCAGCAGCTCACCGGCATCTCCACCCAGGACCTGCGGGAGCGGGGCCTGCCCAAGACCCGGGTCTGCCGGGACATTGCCGAGCTGGTGGCGGGGAACACTCTGCTGGCAGCCTACAATGCCCACTTCGATCTGAGCTTTCTATACTACCTGCTGCTGCGCAGCGGGGACCCGGCCATTTTAAAGGCCAAGGACAAGCTGGATCTGCTCACCGTGTTCCGGGACCGGCACGACTATCCCCACCGGCTGGCCCACGCCATCCAGGCTTACGGCCTCCAGAACCGGGTGGCCAACACCCACCGGGCCATCGACGACGTGCTGGCCACCGTGGCGGTGATGGAGGCCATGGCGGCGGAGCGGGACGATCTGGAACAGTATATCAATCTCTTCGGCTACAACGCCAAATACGGCGTGGAGGGCAAGCCCATCGCCTCGGTGACCTATAGGCCCCAGAGCTTTTCCCGGACCCACCGGCTGTACGAGGAACAGGAGGCAAGGGTATGAAGAAGCTGCTTATCCTGGCGCTGTGCGCCCTGCTGCTGACCGGGTGCTTCCCGGCGGGCCCCGCCCCCACGGAAACGACCCAGGCCCCGCCCTCTGCCGGAACCGCCGCCGGGTCCACGGCGGGGGATACCGATCCGCCCACGGAGGCCATCCCGGGGACGACGTTGCCCGCGGACCCGGTCCAGGTTCTGATGGAAAGCATGACCATCCGGGAGATGGTGGGGCAGCTGTTCATGGTCTGCCCCGAGGCGCTGGTGACCTACGACGGCAGCGTGCTCTATGCCACGGAGGTGTTGGCGCAGGGGTTGGAGCAGTACCCCGTGGGAGGCGTGATCCTCTTCGGGGACAATATCCAGGACCCCGACCAGCTCCGGTCCCTCACCGGCGGGCTGAGGGAAATGGGAAAAATCCCCCTGTTTCTGGGGGTGGACGAGGAGGGCGGCGCCGTCGCCCGGCTGGCCAACAAGTACGGCTTCGACCTGCCCAAGTATAAAAGCGCCGCCACGGTGGGCCTTGGCGTCCCGGAGGACGCCTACGAGATGGGCCGGACCATCGGGGGCTATCTCAAGGACTACGGCTTCAACCTGGACTTTGCCCCGGTGGCGGATGTGAACACCAATCCGGACAATCCGGTGATCGGCAGCCGGGCCTTTTCCTCCGACCCGGAGGTTGCCGCCCAGATGGCCGCCGCCTTCGCCCGGGGACTGCGGGAGGCGGGGATCCTGCCCACCTTCAAGCACTTCCCCGGCCATGGGGACACCGGGGAGGACAGTCACACCGGAATGGCGGTGACGAACCGCGGCCGGGAGGAGATGCGATCCTGTGAATGGCTCCCCTTCGCCATGGCGGGGGCGGGGGATCTGGTGATGGTGGGCCACATCAGCGCCCCGGCCCTCACCGGGGACGATACCCCCGCCACCATGTCCCGAACGGTTGTCACGGACATTCTCCGGGGGGAGCTGGGCTTTACCGGCCTGGTGGTGACGGATTCCCTGGCCATGGGGGCCATTACCCAGTACTACACCCCCGAGGAGGCGGCGGTGGCCGCCCTGGAGGCCGGGTGCGACCTGCTGCTGATGCCGGAGGATCTGCCCCGG
>CANRQC010000047.1 GCA_947632695.1 uncultured Oscillospiraceae bacterium
GGGACGCAAGGCTTTCACTCAGGAGGAATGGATGAAGATCCTCCTGCGCTCCATCGGCATGGAGCCGGACAAGCTGAACAACCGGGAGCGGTGGCTGCTCTTGGCGCGTATGCTGCCCCTCATTGAAAACAACTTCAACCTCTGCGAGCTGGGTCCGCGAAGCACGGGTAAGTCCCACATTTTCAAAGAGATTTCACCGAACAGCATCCTTGTGTCCGGCGGTCAGACGACGGTTGCCAATCTGTTCTACAATATGGCGCGGAAAACCGTGGGGCTGGTCGGGCTTTGGGACTGTGTTGCCTTTGACGAGGTGGCTGGTATTAACTTTAAGGATAAAGACGGCATCCAGATCATGAAGGACTACATGGCGTCTGGCTCCTTTGCCCGTGGCAAGGAGGAAAAAGCCGCTTCTGCCTCTATGGTCTTTGTGGGCAACATCAACCAGAGCGTAGATGTTTTGCTGAAGACGTCCAGCTTATTTGACCCGTTCCCGCCCGAAATGGGAACCGACACGGCGTTCCTTGACCGTATCCATTGCTATATTCCCGGCTGGGAAATTCCAAAATTCAGACCTGAACATTTCACGGACGATCTCGGCTTCATCACCGATTATCTGTCGGAGTTTATTCGGGAATTGCGCAAAGAACAGCAGGGCGACGCGCTGGATAAGTATTTCCGGCTGGGGAAGAACCTCAATCAGCGCGACACCATCGCCGTACGGAAGATTGTCGGCGGTTTCATCAAGCTCCTTTACCCCGATGGGGAATATACAAAGGAACAGCTTGAAGAAATCCTTGTGTTCGCATTGGAAATGCGCCGCCGCGTGAAAGAACAGCTCAAAAAGCTGGGCGGCATGGAGTTTTACGATGTGAACTTCTCCTATATCGACCTTGACACCTTTGAAGAACACTATGTCTCCGTTCCGGAACAGGGCTGCGGAAAGCTGATTCCGGAGGGAATGTGCAATCCCGGTCAGGTCTATACCATTTCGCAGGGAAAGTCCGGTATGATCGGCGCTTTCCGGCTGGAGAGCCAGATGCTCCCCGGAAACGGTAAGTTTGAGCGGACAGGACTTGGCTCCGATACAAAGTGCAGAGAAGCCACAAATACCGCTTTCAACTACCTAAAGGCGAATACCAACCGCATCAGCAGGACAATCAGCACCACCACGAAGGACTATATCATCAACTATCAGGATTTGCAGGGCATCGGGCTAACGCAAAAGCTGGCGCTTCCAACGCTGATCGCGCTTGCCTCTATCGCCATGTCAAAGCCCACGGTCAGCAGCTTGGCGGTGCTGGGTGACATCAGCATTGCAGGGACGATTATGAAAGTGGACGAGCTGGCCAATACCCTGCAAGTGTGCCTTGACAGCGGGGCAAAGAAGGTTTTGCTCCCGATTACCTCGGCTGCCGACCTGGGGACGGTACCCTCTGAACTGATTGGATGCTTCAATCTGATTTTCTATCAGAGTGCGGAGGACGCTATTTTCAAGGCGCTCGGCGTAGAGTAAAGGAGAAACGGCAATGGCAAAGAGACGCAAAAAGTCTTCATCAAAGGGCTGCCCTGAACCGCTCAATACCATGATTGACCTTGCCGGTGCTGCCGCTATGGGCGCTTTTGCAAAGCATAAGATAAAGCGCATTTATGCGAAAGGCCAAGCCAAGGAATCCATCGAGGCAGCTACGATGGTCTACGGCATGGGAGCTTTTCGCCGTGGTAGCGCAGGGCTGATGTCGCTCGGCGGTTTATATGGCGTGAATAGTGCCATCAAGGACATTGAAAAATCAGAACAGGCAGGAAAACGGCGTACATCCGAATATGATGATAGAATTGATCTCAACTTTTATAAGACCAATGACAATCGGTATGCTTGGCGTCTCAACTGCGAAGATGGAAGCGATTACGGCGTCTATCCAGAGAACTACGAAACACGGGATGAGTATAATGAGGCATTAAGAAAGGCGAAAGAGAATTACGAAGAAACGGATGATGCAGGGGGATTTGGAACAGCCTGACACGGTGGAGTTTGATACAGAAGCCGCCGCTCCTGAACCGGCGCGAGACGTTTACTTCTGCCGCGTGTCCTTATTAAGCAACGGCAAGACCGAATACTTCCGCACAGACGACCAGACGATCAAACGAGGGGATATTGTTACCGTACCGGACGGCGAAAGCACAACAACGGGCGTAGTTGTTTCGATAGACCGCTATTCCTCCAGCACTTATCCGCAGCCGTTGGAGGATACGAAGGAGATCATCGGGCTCACGAAATGATCGTAATACTACATTTTGAGATACTCCTTGTACAGAACCCCTTTTTCTAGCATAATATAGACGCAACAGGTAAATTCAGCGGTATTTTGACAAATTGGATCGAATTACATACGAAAGTTACGGTGACCATTATGATTATATCTCAATTAAGCCTTAGTAATTTCCGAAAGTTCAAGCGTATAGAGAACGCGCCCGGCCTTATCGTCACATTCCATAAGGGTCTCAATGCCCTTATTGGCGAAAACGACTCCGGGAAAACTGCTATCATTGATGCAATCAAGTTGGTCCTGCTTACCCAAAGCAACGAATACATCCGGCCTACCGAAAATGACTTCTATGTGGGCGCAGACGGAGTCGAGGCCACAGAGTTTTGGATAGACTGTGTCCTCTCTGAGTTTACCGAAGATGAGGCAAAAAGTTTTATTGAGTACCTGACATTTACTAAGGATGCCGACGGGCTACATTACACCCTTGAACTCCATTATCACGCTTGGAAAGAAAAAAACAGGATCTTCTCCGAACTGCGGGTCGGTGAAAAGGATGACGGTGTTACAATAGATGGAAAGGCACGAGAATTACTAAAGGCTGTCTACCTTAAACCACTGCGCGATGCAGAACGTGAAATGAGCGCAGGGCGGAGTTCACGGATTTCGCAGATACTTCTTAGCCATCCAGTGTTTCAAAATAAAGATGCGCACCAGCTGACCCGGATTTTCAACAAGGCGAATGAAGACATAGAGAAGTATTTCGTCGAAGACGAGAATGGAAAGAAAATTCTACAAACAATTCGCAACAACCTTGAAGAGTTCAATGATTCAGGGGCATCGCACGATGCCAGCCTTCAAACGGCTAAAGCCCAACTGAAATCCATCTTGGAGAGCCTATCTCTTAATGCTCCAGAAATCCATCCGGGGCTTGGTGAGCTTAACCTCTTGTTCATTGCAGCGGAGCTTATTCTGCTCAAAGAGGACAATGATGGTGGAATAAAGCTTGCTCTCATAGAGGAATTGGAAGCCCATCTACACCCGCAGGCACAGCTTAGATTGATCAATTATCTTCAGAAGGAGTACAATGAGAACGGTGCGCAAATTATTGTATCCACTCACAGTCCAATATTGGCATCGAAAATCAATCTAAAGAACCTTATTCTACTTAAAGACAACCAAGGATATGATTTGGCTGAAGGAAAAACCGGACTTGAGAAAGGCGACTATCTCTTCCTCCAACGCTTTTTGGATTCGACGAAGTCAAACTTATTCTTCGCAAAAGGCATTATCATGGTTGAGGGGGATGCAGAAACTATACTTCTGCCTGCAATCGCGGATATATTAGGCTATCCACTCGAAAAGCATGGCGTGTCCATAGTGAACGTAGGCAGCACTGCTTTCCTGCGGTATTCACGAATCATGGTGCGTCGCGACGGAAGTACAATCGGGATTCCCGTTTCCCTTGTTACCGACTGCGATGTCAGGCCATATGAGGATGGAGATAACGGAAGGCAATTCGTTGAGAAAGAGCGCGAGTCAGCAGATGCGGTTACTGCAAAAACAGAAAAATATGAGATAGGAACAATCCATGCATTTGTATCTCCTCGCTGGACTCTTGAATACTGTCTTGCATTAAGTTGCCTTGGAGATAGATTTCACAGGGCTATTCATTATGGCAAGAAGATCAAAGACAGTAATAAATTTTCTTTGACAACAGCAAAAATTGTTGATTCGGATCGCGCTGTGGACGAAGAAAACGAAAGCTGGAGTTCCCTATCCGCCGCAGAGAAAGCATACAGAATGTATGATTCAATGCTTGGACAGGACGGCAAAAGCTCATTAAAAGCGATAGTGGCACAGTGCTTGGCATCAATACTAAAATGGGACATATCCATTATCCCAGAAGGTGTTGAAAAAGAATCCATGTTTGATTTGGACTTATATCGCTGTAAAACTAATTCCGAAAAACAGGCCGAATTAAAGCAACAGATTGAAAGTGATGATTATTTGAAATACTTAGTGGATGCGATTAAACACGCTGCTGGAGTGGAATAACCAGCGCGGATCAGGAGAGAACAAACTATGGCAGAACTTCAGATATCTGATTTGGAAATACGGGAAACAGAACGATTGCTTTTGCCAAGTGGATGCCACTTTGACGAAGACGCTATACGAGTCATCCGCCATTGGGAATCTACCGATGTGTCTGCCTGTCCAGGAAGTGGCAAAACAACCGTCCTTTTGGCAAAACTCAAATTACTTGCTGATAGAATGCCTATAGACAAGGGGGCGGGTATTTGCGTCTTGTCGCACACAAATGTTGCAGTAAATGAGATAAAAGGCAAACTTTCAGAGTATGCTGAGAAACTCATGAGTTATCCCAATTACGTCGGCACGATTCAGTCCTTCATTGATAAGTTTGTTACACTACCATATATTCGACAAAAAGTCGAAAGAACAGTTCAGCCTGTTGATAATAGGACATATGCTCAACATATGTTACATAAGATGAGCTGTATGCGTCGATATGCCAAGCTTGAATATGCCGTTAAAAACAACTATCAAACTGCAGGAAATGGTTATTCTGATCTTGTAGAATACGTTCAGGCTCTATACTTAAGGAAAGACGGTGCTTTGTGTATCGGCAAGCAGAAAAAACCCTTTGCTGGTTCAGATAAACCATCGGCTGAGCAATTTCGTCTTTTAGAATACGACCTTCTTGTAAATGATGGTATAATGCGCTTTCGCGACTCTTTCAAGTATGCAGAGGAAGCTATTTACGAACTAACAACTCAATATGCCAACCTATTTAGTCTGCGATTCAAATATGTTTTTATTGATGAGTATCAAGATTGCTTTGAACTTCAACGAAATGTCCTAAACAAACTCTTTGACCCGAACAAGTGCGTTGTGTTTCATATAGGCGATTCGGATCAAGCAATATATAATAACTCTAGTGACAACGATAATATTGACTGGTGCCCAAGCGAAGATGCTCTCCCTCTTTCCTCATCATGCAGATACAGTCAGGAGATTGCAGATATACTTACTCCGCTGCGGAAGGACAAGGGTACAATTACATCTTCTATTGGGGTGACCGCACAAAAGCCGGTGCTGCTGATATATGATAACACTTCAATAAAACATATACTGGCAAAATTTATTTCAATTCTTGAGGAAAAAGGTCTTCATGATCCTAACGGCGTCTATAAAGCCATTGGCCACATAAAAAAAGAAGACTCTGCAGGGATTAGTGTTGGATCATATTGGGAAGCATTTGACGGAAGCAGCGGCTCGGCAAAGGAGTTTAGTTATTGGGGAACTATAGATGAAATATGTTGTGGACTCCAGAATGGAAAGCTGTACAGAGTTGAGGGCTTCGTTCGAAAATTGTTGTGTCGCCTACTTCATTATGCTGCGGTGAAAGATGCAAAGACCGGAAAAGACTATACGATGTCAACCATCCGCACCGCAATTAATGAAAAGTATAATGATATATACAGGAGGTGTATAATCGAACTATCACAGCTTACATGCTGCGATAGAGCATCTGTTAATGATTCTCTCCGAAATATGATTAACGGGGTTTTTGCTGGTGAAACTCAAAATCCCGGAGATATTTTCAGTTCTGTTCCAGCACATTTTATGGAAGAACCGAAAGAAACTGCCCAAGATAATATCAATAATGAAAACATATTCATTGATCCTATTCGAGGTCGCAGGATACAATTTGATACTGTTCACGGGGTTAAGGGTGAAACGCATGACGCCACACTTTACTTTGAAACAGATTATATGAGATCTTCAGACATCATTAGAGTGCTAAATCGTTATGGTGTTGGAACGCCAGGGACATCGCCACTCTATGATTTTAGTCGTAAAATCGCATATGTTGGCATGAGTAGACCACGGAAGCTTCTTTGTGTAGCCATTCGAGATACAACCTATGAGAAAGGAAAAAATGCCTTTCTGAACTGGGACAAAGTCTTCCTTTACAAAAATGAACAAGAACGTGAGTCTTGAAGTTGAATAAACTGCACCCATTTTTTTAATATCTGTTACAGTTTGACAGAAAGCACAACAACGTGTAATGCCAAAGTATACACAGATCAAAAGGGGTGCAAACGTTACCAAGGGCTTTCGGACTCATAAGACGTAGGAAACCGTTCTCCAATCTGACCGCGGAACAAATCTCTACCGTATCCTCGCCAATCAGGGGAACCGAAATCCCGACAGTGCCATAACGCCATGGGAGGATGTGTCCATGTAAAATCCATCTGCCATGACCAATGCAGGCAGCATGAAGCACATCTATTGCAGGAATCTCTCCCCTCTGACCCGCACGGAAGACCCCGCGGCGGAAAACGCACTGTAAACAGTGGCGGAACCAATGGAGGACGCCGATTATGACGATGAGGATCATGACGGGGATTACGACCCCGAGGAGGTCAGTTGGGAGCAGAAAGCGTCTTTTGACAGTATATTTGCAGCCGGTGAGCTGGAACGGCTGTCAGCGAAGGACGACTGCACCTCCAGGTTCACAGATCTTGCTATGCGGTTTGAAGGGCAGGGGGAATATGTCTCGGCTTGCAGGCGGTTTGCCGCTCTCTACCGTGAAGCACCGCCAGGGGTACTGCGGGGGTTCTATGTGTAACAGGAAGAGATTCTGCTTTTACTTGCAGTATACCTTATTGTGCAAGGAATTCGGTGTAGTGTTGCCGTGAAAGAAAGTCAAGAACGGCTTCCCACCAAAATCTGCGTCGCCATAAACAAAGAAATACGGCGGTACCGTTGCTTAGAGCAGTTGAAGCTGCTGATCGGAAAAAGAGGAGCAGACGCCCCAGGTGGTCTTCCACACGGACCAGGGTTCCGTCTACTCCTCTCGGTTATGTAAAGGGGGTGCGGACAAAAAGTTGGGCAGAAAACCGTAGGAAAGGGTTCCAAATGCCAACGCGAAAACGGTCTGCGGCAAAATAACAAAACTTCTCTCCTCTTTACCTGCTGACAAGGTCAGGACAGTGACGCCGGACCGAGGGCATGAGTTCGCCGCTCACTGCGATATATCACAGGTGTGAAAGCGTGTGGCCTTCTTCTTTGCCGACCCACATTTGCCCTGGCAGCGGGGAGCCAACAAGAATACCAACGGGCATCTCCCGGGGGCGTTTGCCTAAGGACACGGATATTTCGTCTGCCTTGGATGCTGTGACCCAACACTTCGCTGATTTCCTAAACCGCAGACCTCGCCAATGTCTTGGATTGCGCTCTCCCGGCGAAATCTTCTTTGGTTCACTGCTGAACTTACCTTGGCAATTCACCCAAAGAAAAAGTCTGTTTTTGAGATAATAGTTCGAAAAACGGATTTAGCCCAACTTCTGCATAATAAGATCTTCATATTTTTGGACCTGCTGCGAATAGACTGCTCCGTACACTCTATCGCGAACACGGCAGATTAAGTGGACAACAAAAGATTTTCTGGGAAGAAAAAGCTGTAAAATACCTAAGAAGCTAAGAAAATCAACAACCAGGTATGGTAGCCATACGTTACCGGCGCAGTATTCAGTAATACTGTGAATAGTAAAAATCGTACACAATGTACCTAAAGCGAAAAAAAGAATACAGTACAGTGCAACATATACCAGTGTTGATACTCTCTTAGCCTGCTTATCAGCCAATTCAACTATTCTTTTACGCTGTATACGCTGTAATGTGCTAGTATCTTGCTTCTCTTTCTGTAGGGCTGCAATTTGATTTTCGTAGCTTTGAAATCTCTCTTGATTTTTTGCACTTATGGATTCATGAAGCACTTTTTGACTGCTCAGCTTCTTTTCTGCCAGTGCCTTCTCTTCATTTCGTGCAGTAATAACTTTCTGTTCAGACTGCTTTTCGATAAATCCTGAAATTAAGCTTTTCACTGAACTTTCATTTAGTTCTGCCGGATCATTTCGAACTTGTTCTGCCAGAAAACTCGCAAACTCTGAATGGGCAGATACAAGTAAAGCAGCATCAATGGTTAATGTCCCAGTTTCTTTCATTGAATGCGCAATTTGAATTGCCCGCTCCATAACCTCGTTACTAACTCTACAAGCAGCATGAGCATTCGCAATCAATACATCACTAGGAAGCGTTGTGACCCTTTTATATTCTCGTAACCACAGTAAGCTCACAAGCTCCGTATCGGAAATACAATAGTTTAACTCATTCCTAAGTTCATTGCTGTATAGTTCATGTATACAACGATTTAACCAATTATCCTGAGTTATAAGGATTGCTTTAGCATGCTCAATATGGTGGGGATGTTGATTTCTTCTCAATATCCCAATCGCAATTAAGGATTTTGCGTCGTATTGATATCGCTCATCATCAGAATAGGTGGCATAGCGTGATTTTTGCCGGTTACTTTTTAGCCAATCTATTATTTCCTGTTCGCCCAATACATACTTATAAATTGTATGATCTGAAAGCGAAGGCGTATCAACAGTCTCGACTTTAGCGTGTTCTTTAAGAACTGACGGCAATGTTCTTGCTAATGCCAGAATAGCGTTGCTAGGAAGGTTTTTGCTTTCTAGACCCTCTAAGCGAAAGCTGTTTTTATATTGAGGCTTATTGGCAAAAGCTTCAACTAAATGCATTGCCTCTTCAACTGTATGGTCAAAAGCTTGCACATCGCCGCCATTTCTGCGAATAAGCCTGATAAGCTCTTTTACTGCTTTTTCGTCCTCAGGAGTATCATAACCTAGTGCATCTAGAACTAGTGAACAATCCAGATAAAATGTTACATTTTGAAATTTAGAATCAATGCTATCCTTTCGCTCTTGACAGAAATAATATATTGCTTTATATGTAAGAAATCCTTTAGTCACTTCGCATAGGTCCTCATATACCAAGCTTTGTTTTTCGTATTCATTTATTACAAAGCGTGCGATCTCAAAAGTACCATTGCAATGCTTCTGCTGAATCAGCTTTAGACTATCCACGTTCCGGATGACCGAAAGGCCGTTCCCTTCAAAGAAATTAATTAATTGTTCCTTGATATCTTCTAAAGGGACGATTTTGTAATAATAATGCGTTAGAAAATAGTCTTGAATTGCTTTAAGAATACCATCAATCTTTTTCCGCATATCATGTCTTTTGGAATCAAAGCTGGAGTTATCATATATTTTAGCAACAGAATAACTCTTTTTTTTCTGTATAATGGTGCAAGCAATATAGACGACCCCGCTGCTGTTCTTTTTGCTTAGTCTATTAAGGATGCTCTCAGTAGTTTTATGAGGAAAGTCAACAAAGCCAAATTCGTTGCTCATCGTTTCGACAACTTCTGAAATTGAGATGTGTGCACCAACTTCTCTTGGCAGGCTATACAATACAAAAGGTGTTAAGAGATCCAAATAATTGCCCGTTCCATTTTCAAGCATTGCTGATAGCATTGATACTGAATATAGTGCATTTTGATTACTCATATCTATAAACACCTCTTGCCTCATAGCTAACGCCTCCGAAAACTATAGTCTTTTTCAGTATACAACTTAAAAGACGAGAAATATGTCAAATCAGTCGGCGTTTCACTTTTATTATATAATTATACTACTATACACAAAGCGTGTCAACTCCTGGCATAAAATGGAACCGTGTTGAAAAATGCATAGTGTTGACTGTCCACTATTCTCATGTCTCTACAGACAGCGAAGAACAGCAGATTAGCTACGCCGCCCAGCTTGACTGTTACACTGCCTACATCAAAGGGCAGGATGATTGAGAGTTTGCGGAGATCTACACCGATGGGCCTGTTATAATAGGGCTAAATTAAGCAAACCCTTGCGGCACAAGGGGAATGATATAATCTCCATAGAACAGAGACCTGAAAGAAAAAAAGATTTCAAGACTACACTTGGCCTATAGTCAATAAAGCGGATGGCCCTAGTCAATATAGTGGACAAACACAATTCTGGAAGAAAATGGATTCAGCCGGGTTTGAGGGCAGGCCATGGTTATGGGAGTGGGCCTGGGAGGATTATAAAAACCGGATATGTAGGAGACGAGACTCTGCTTGAGCTGTTCGACGATTGAAATGATCTGCGGTTCAGTTTTGCCTTTTTCAAGTACTTGAAAAAGCACTCCATCAATGCGTTATCATAGGGATGCCACTTCGCGGAAAAAGACAGGACCATCCCCAGTTCATCGATCACCTTGCGGAAGTCCGCCGAGATAAACTGACAGCCGCAATCCGTGTGAAACAGAACGCCCTTGGATATGGTCCGCAGCCGGACGGCATCTCGTAATGTATCGATTGCAAGAACCAGTCGATTTTGGCAGAGATCCGGCAGGCGATCACCTTCCTGGCGTATAGGTCGATGATCGCACAGATGTAGTTAAACCTTCCCGCGACCTTCACATGTCTAAAATCGGAGACCCATACCAAATTCGGGGTCTTCTGGTCAAACCTTATAATCCCGCGCAAGACAGAGCCTCATCTTTTTTGCCCCCAGTCGTTTATGAACTGCACCCCATTTGTTAGACGATGTGACATAATGTCTTACAAGTGGGTTGATTTATAATGCCAAAAAGAGTACGGAATAAACGATACACGCCGGAGTTTAAGAAGCAGGTGATTGAGATGATGCGGCAGAAGAAGCTCAGGTATAGCGAAACTTGCCGTCGAACGGCGGGAACGCAAAAGCACAGGCCGTCCAACAAAGGAGCTACCAAAAGGGGTGGAAGAGAATCTGCTGGGCCGAAAAGACGGTATCGCCATCGACCTGTACCTGGGAGTATTTTCGCACCCAGTTGGTCAGGGCCGGGGAGGACACCCCCGTATTCCTTCTGAATTTGGGAATAGGTTTTGACGTTTTGGTACAGGGATACAATGGCTTTCTTAAATTTTTCTGTGTACTTAGGGCAACTGCTTTTCTTGGACATAAGTATTTCTCTTTTCTGCTCTTTACTTGTCTACTTTTTTGTATACATCCAGACCTTGTCCCCCGTGGAGGAAGCGTATTTGAAAACGATTAAAGACACGGAAAAAGCGGTCAAAAGATTGGCCCGAGGAAGCAGCACAGAAAAGGAAAAGTGATTTGCACACTTGTCGATGGCAACTACAAAAGCGTTTTCTAGGAGGAAGACAATATGGGACACTGCGATTGGGCCTTGGCAAGCGAAAGGGACCGGTATTATCACGACCAGGAGTGGGGCGTTCCCGTACATGACGACCGCCAGATGTTTGAGCATCTGACTCTGGAATGTCTTCAATGCGGCCTCAGCTGGGGGCTGATGCTAAAGAAGCGGGCGGTTTTCCGCCGGTGCTTTGACAACTTCGAGTACGACAAAATCGCCGCCTACGGCGAAGAGGATGTGCAGCGAATCCTGAACACAGAGGGGATGCTGAGATCCGAGCGGAAGATTCGGGCGGTTATCAACAATGCCAAGTGCTATCAGGAAATCAGAGCGGCGTTTGGCAGCTTCTGCGATTACCTCTGGGCCTATACCGGCGGGAAGACCGTCCTGTACGACGGTCACGCCGACGGCGCGATACCGGTCAGCAACGGTCTTTCAGACAGAATCAGCCGCGACCTGAAAAAGCGGGGCTTCAAGTTTGTGGGGGCGGTGACCATCTATTCCCACCTCCAGGCCTGCGGCGTCATCAACGACCACGCCGCCGACTGCCCCTGTTATAAGAGGATCAACGAAACCTATCCTACCGTAAAAATGGCGCCCGATCAGGAAGTAAGGTAACCCGGCGGGGAAGGTGCAAACTAGAACGGTTCGTGGGGACCCGAATAAACAATACCAAAGCCCAAAAATGCCGTGCTGAAAATCTTCAGCACGGCATTTTTGAGGAAACCCCATCATGTCGTCTCCCGTTCCAGGACGCATGGGGAGGTGCAGTAGGACTGCGTTAAAAGATTTGGCTTTCGGATTCTCTGGAGGACAAACCGGGCGGCGTTTACGCCCATGTCGTGCATATCCACTTCGACCGCGGTGATCGTGGGGTCCGTCAGCATGGAAAAGGGGTAATTGTCAAAGGTCAGCAGCGCGATATCCTCCGGGATCTTCATTCCCAACCGACGGATGTGCTGTAGGCAGTGAAGCGCGAGGTGGTTGTTACTACACAGTAAAACCTCGGGACGGGAGGGCTTCATCAGCAGCCGGTCCAAGGCCTCGTCATCCAGCGCGTAGGGCGACTCGTTGCAGACCACCTCGATGGGCAGCTCCTCCTCCGCCATGGCCTGCTTGATCCCCGTTAAGCGGCTCTGGGATAGAGAATCGTCCTCCTGACCCATAATCAGTGCCATTCTGCGATAGCCCTTGTCCAGCAGATAGTTGGCGGCCAGCTGCCCGGCCTGCTCGTGGTTGACGTCGATCCAGCAGACATTGCAGCGAAATCCGGGTTTCCCGATCACCAGATAGGGGAAATCCACACTGGAAAGGATCGCCGCCAGCTCCGTGCTGAGAATATGGGCGTGGATGATCAGGGCGTCCGCCGACCGCTGCTGAATGATGTCCCGAATGTACATGGGCGCGGCCTGCTTCGATAAGGGTTTCAAGGTCAGGGCGTAATCCTTGCCATCCAGATAGGTGGCGATCCCGGAAATGATCTCAAACATATGGGGATTCTCAAAGGCGATATTCTGATAGAAATCCGTTATGAAAAGAACTGTGCCGCTTGCTTGACGGGCGAAATTCTTCGCGCGCGCGTTGGGCCGGTAGCCCAGCCGGTCCGCGATCTGGCGAATCATTTCCTTGGTCTGCTCCGGGATGGTGTAGCTGTCGTTTAACGCCTTGGAAACCGTGGCGATGGAGACGCCCGCTTCCTTCGCCACATCATAAATCGTCACCGCCATTGAGCCGTTCCTCCCGTACTTCATATTCCCACGCTCCGATTATGCCATGTTTTTCGCCCTTTTTCAAGAGCAATCTGCCCCGTTGCGGCGCCTGGATCGGCGCGTCGCCCAGGTTCATGGTCACGGTGATCACTTGATTCTTCCAGGCGCGGCTGTAGCTGTAAACCTTGTCGGAGGCGATCGTTGTCCGGAAGCTGCCATAGCGCAGGGCCGGGTGGGCTTTTCTCAAAGCAATGAGCCTGCGGTAGATCCCTTCCAGGGGATGTGTTTTCGTCCAGGCCATGGCCTGGCGATACTCGCTTTCTACAGTGCCACTGAGGCCCTTCTCGTCTCCATAGAACACGCAGGGCATTCCGGGGAAGGTCATCTGCAACAGCACGGAGAGCTCCATTTTGTCCGTGTTCTCCCCGCACAATGTCAAGTACCGGCTGACGTCATGGCTGTCCAGCAGGTTCAGCTGGGCGTACAGGGCGTTTTCCCGATAGCGAAGCAAGAGGGTGGATACGTTGGCGTCAAACACCTCCGCGCCGACGGTTTCCTCCGCGAAGAATCTTCGGCAATAGCGGCGGAAATCGTAGTTCATGGCGCAGTCCAGCATATCGCCGTTTAGGTAATGGGCCGCGTTTTCCCACACCTCTCCAACGATTAGCGCGTCGGGTTTGACCCCCTTCACCGCGGTACGGAAGGCCCGGAGAAACCCGTCGTCCAGCTCATTGGCCACGTCCAGCCGCCAGCCGTCAATATGGAATTCACGAATCCAGTAGGTCCCCACATCACAGAAGTATTGCCGCAAATAGGAATCGGCTGTATTGGTTTTCGGCATGTTGGGCACATAGGAAAAGCAGGTATACGCGGGGTATTCGCCCGGACCCGGAATACGGGGGTTTTCCGGAAGCTGATAGAAGCAGGGGGAGTATTTTGAATCACGGCCATGCTTCAGCACATCCTGAAATAGGAAATGGTTGCTGCTGATGTGGTTGAACACCCCGTCCAGAATGACCCGGACCCCCAGGACGTGGGCCTTTCCAACCAATTCCCTGAGATCCTCCTTGGCGCCCATTTGCGGATCGATCTCATAATAGTCGAGAGTATCATACCGGTGATAGGACTCCGCCTTAAAGA
>CANRQC010000048.1 GCA_947632695.1 uncultured Oscillospiraceae bacterium
CGATCCCTTCTCCCGCCCCCTGGCGGACGGGCTCTACCGGGCATACAGCCCGGAAGGGGAATTTCTCATGCTGGCCCGAGCCCAGGACGGGGTCGTGACCACGGTAAAGAGCTTTTTTGAGGTATGACAGATACAAAGCAAGTTTTGGCCCTGGGCTTTTTCGACGGGGTCCATTTAGGCCACGCCGCCCTGCTCGCCGCCTGCCGGGACCTGGCGGACCGGCTGGGGACGGCGGCGGGGGCCCTGACCTTCGACCACCACCCCAAGGCCCTGACGGACGGGGCCGCCCCGGGGCTTATCAACACCCTGCCGGACCGGGTCCGGCTGCTCAAGGCTCTGGGCATGGACCGGGTGCTGGCGCTGCCCTTCGACCGGCAGCTGATGGAGCTGCCCTGGCAGGACTTCTTCCGGCGGCTGCTGGAGGAGTACGGTGGGGCGGGGCTGGTCTGGGGCCACGATTTTCGGTTTGGCCGCCGGGGGGCGGGCAACGGCGCCCTGCTGGCGGAGGCCTGCCGGGCATCGGGCGTCCCCTATATCGCGGTGCCGGAGCAAAAATACCGGGGCCTGACCGTCTCCTCCACCCACATCCGCCGCCTTTTGGAGGCGGGGGAGCTCCAGGAGGCCAACGGCTTTCTGGGCCACCCCCATCTGCTCACCGGGGAGGCCCTGCAGGGCGGTCCGCTCTGCCGCCTGGCCCTGCCGGCGGAGCTGGCCCCGCTCAAGCCGGGGGCCTACGCCTGCCTGGCCGGAATCCGGGGCGCTTGGCACCCCGCCGCGGCGGTCCTGGAACCGGAGGGAGCGGCGCTCCACTTTCCGAAGGAAGCCCCGCCGGAGGCGGGGGGGACGCTGACTCTGGCCTTTTTCCGGCGGCTGCCGGAGGGGGCGGAAGGGGAAGAAATCGGGAGGTTGACTCTGGATTTCTTTGAAAAAATGGAAATTTTTCCTTTACTTTTGGATAAAATCATGCTATGATAGTCGGGCTGGCCAAACGGCCCGCTATTCGCCCCCGGCCCAGTCGCGGGATACAGCCAAAACGGCGCTCCATCGGCCCTGACTTAGCCTGCGGGTAATTTTTTGAAAGGTGGAAATACCATGATTCAGAAGGAAAAGAAAACCCAGGTCATCCTGGAAAACGCCACCCATGAGGGTGACACCGGCTCTCCCGAGGTGCAGATCGCCATTCTCACCGCCCGGATCAACGAGCTGACCGATCACCTGCGGGTCCACAAGCACGACAATCACTCCCGCCGGGGCCTGCTGATGATGGTCGGCAAGCGCCGCAGCCTGCTGGACTATCTGGCGAAGAAGGACATCAACCGTTACCGCGCCATTATCGCCAAGCTGGGCATCCGGAAGTAACGAAAAATGGGGCGGCCGCGGACGGCGAACGCGGAAGTCTTTTGACAAGCTGAGCCCCCAGCCCCGCGGGCTGGGGGTTCCTTTCAAGCCTTGCCCGCAAGAACGATACCGGGAATGCCCAGCAGCTGTGACGATAACCACCAGGCCCCGTGCGCATTGTCAGCGGCGGCACGCCGCCGATACCGGGCAGGCCCAGCAGCTGTGGCGATGACCACCAGGCCCCGTGCGCATTGTCAGCGGTCACTGGCCGCCGATACCGGGCGGGCCCAGCAGATGGAACGATCAGCACTATCCCGGTGCGTATTGGCCGCGGGCCCTGCCCGCCCGCAAAGTAAGTTTTCCCGTGGAGCTTTAGCAGTTGAAGGCGCTTCCGCGCGCCGGCGGCGGCTTCAAGTGCTAAAACCTCCCCGGGCATCGATACAAGGAGGTTTTTTCATGATCACCCATAAGCAATTTCCCAACCACCGGATCTACGAGATGGAGATCGGCGGCCGTCCCTTCACCGTGGAGACCGGCAAGGTGGCGGAGCTGGCGGACGCCGGCTGCGTCTGCCGCTACGGCGACACCGTGGTGCTGGTCACCGTGTGCTGCTCCCCCGAGCCCAAGGCCGGCATCGACTACTTCCCCCTGACCATCGAGTTTGAGGAGCGGCTCTACTCCGTGGGCCGGATCCCCGGCTCCTTCAACCGCCGGGAGGGCAAGCCCTCCGAGCGGGGCATCCTGAACAGCCGGATCATCGACCGGCCCATGCGGCCCCTCTTTGACGAGGAGCTGCGCAACGACGTGGTGGTGACCTGCACCGTGCTGGCCACCGACTACGATAACCCCGTGGAGATCGTGGCCTCCCTGGGCGCCTCCATCTCCATCGCCGCCTCCGACGTGCCCTGGAACGGCCCCGTGGCCACCACCAACGTGGCCCACCTGGGGGACAAGTATATCATCAACCCCTCCGCCGACCAGCGGGCCGCCGCCGACTGCTTCGTGTGCATCGCCTCCACCTTCGAGAAGGTGGTCATGATCGAGACCGAGGCCAACGAGGCCCCGGAACCCATCGTCCTGGAGTGCATCCACATCGCCCATGAGACGAATATGGAGATCGTCAAGTTCATCAACGGCATCGTGGCCGAGATCGGCAAGCCCAAGTTCACCTTCGAGAAGGCCGCCGTGAACCACGACCTGCTGGACGACCTGTGCGCCTACGGCATGGACCAGATCGAGTACGCCCTGGACACCGACGACAAGAACATCCGGGAGGAACGGCTCAACGCCGCCCGCCGAGATTTCGCCGAGAAATTCGGGGAGAAGTACGAGGATTTCGACGTCCACATCGACGTCTGCCTGTACAAAATGCAGAAAAAGGTGGTCAAAAAATGGCTGCTGGCCGGCAAGCGGGTAGACGGCCGGGGCATGGACGAGATTCGGCCCCTTGCCGCCGAGGTGGGCGTGCTGCCTCGGGTCCACGGCTCGGGCCTGTTCACCCGTGGCCAGACCCAAGTGCTGTCCATCTGCACCCTGAATACCCTGTCCGCCGCCCAGAAGCTGGACACCATCTACCCCGAGGAGACCAAGCGCTATATCCATCACTACAACTTCCCCGCCTTCTCCACCGGCGAGGCCAAGGCCGCCCGCTCCACCTCCCGCCGGGAGATCGGCCACGGCGCCCTGGCTGAAAAGGCCCTGCTGCCCGTGATTCCCTCCGTAGAGGAGTTCCCCTACTGCATCCGGGTGGTGTCCGAGGTCCTGTCCTCCAACGGCTCCACCTCCCAGGGCTCCATCTGCGGCTCCACCCTGGCCCTGATGGACGCCGGCGTGCCCATCAAGCGGCCCGTGGCCGGCATTTCCTGCGGCCTGATCTCCGACCAGGAGACCGGCCAGTGGCGGACCTTCACCGACATCCAGGGCGTGGAGGACTTCCACGGCGAGATGGACTTCAAGGTGGCCGGCACCACCGAGGGCGTCACCGCCATCCAGATGGACCTGAAGAACAAGGGCCTGACCATGGAGATCATCGCCGACGCTCTGGAGCGCTGCCGGAAAGCCCGGCTGGAGATTTTGGAGCAGATCATGCTGCCCTGCATCTCCGCGCCCCGGCCCGAGGTGTCTGAGTACGCCCCCAAGATGATCAGCCTGAAGATCCCTGTGGACAAGATCCGGGAGGTCATCGGCTCTGGCGGCAAGACCATCCAGAAGATCTGCGCCGACACCGGCGCCAAGGTGGACATCGAGGACGACGGCTCCGTCTTTATCTCCGCGGTGGACGCGGAGGCGGCCCTGGCCGCCAAGAAGATGGTGGACGACATCTGCTTCGTCCCCGAGGTGGGCCAGCTCTACTATGGCCGGGTGGTGCGGATCCTGCCCATCGGCGCCTTTGTGGAGATCGCCCCGGGCCACGACGGCATGGTCCACATCTCCAAGCTGGACACCAAGCGGGTCGAGAAGGTGGAGGACGTGCTGAACATCGGGGACATGACCTGGGTCAAGTTCATGGGCTTCGACGAGAAGGGCCGGGCCAACTTCAGCCGCAAGGACGCCCTGAAGGAAATGGCCGGAAAATAAGACATTTAATCGCAAAAAGGACGGAAAATCAGCGATTTTCCGTCCTTTTTTGTTTTTCGCGCTGTTTTTCAGATTCGTTTTTTTCAGATCGCGTCGGCCAGGGTCGCCGCCTTTTGGCAGCCGTCGGTTTTATCGATATCGCCGACCTTCAGCACGCCGGGAATGAGGACTTCGCCCACCATTTTCCACCCGTTCAAAGCGCACGTCCGCTCCATGGGAACCCGGACCCCGTCCATGACGGCCACATCGTCCTCCTCGCAGCAGGTGATCAGCGCGCACTCCTTGCCGGAAATGTCCTTGCCGCCCACGACCAAAGAGTAGATCCGGTCGATGACGCCCTTGATCTGCGCCGGAATGGAATACCAATAGACGGGCATGGTGAACACGATTGCGTCCGCCTCCAGAATGGCCGGGGCGATCTCGTTAAAGTCGTCGTCAAAGGTGCAGGCCTTCCCGGTGGAAAAGCAGGTCTCGCAGGCGTGGCAGCCGCCCACTTTTTTGAACGCCGCGTCAAAACGGGTGACCGTATGTCCCTTTGCCTCCGCCGCCTGGATAAAGGCGTCGGTCATGGCGAAGCTGTTCCCGTTCTTGCGGGGACTGCCGGTGATCACAACGATTTTTTTACTCATGATTGGTCCTCCAATTTCCCCGGGATTGACTTTTCTCCCGGCCTATATTATAATTTTATCATCTATTTATCACAAAGCAAGTACGCACATTCAGGTGCGATACTTACCAAAAGGAAAGTGATGGGCATGAACATCGAATGTATTCGGGACGCGAAATTGGAGGACACCGGCTTTTCTTACACCATGTCCCTGATCCAGGGGAAGTACAAAATGCTGATCCTCTACGCGCTGGCGTGGTTTGGGGTGGTGCGCTTCAACGAGATGAAGAAATTCATCGGCGGCATTTCCTACAAGACCCTCAGCTCCACCCTCAAGGAGCTGGAGGCCGACGGCCTGGTGCACCGTGAGGAATATCCCCAGATCCCCCCGAAGGTGGAGTACAGCTTGACGGAGCGGGGCCGGTCCCTGATGCCGATTTTAGACCAGATGTGTACCTGGGGAGAGGAACACCGCCCGGAAAACGGTTGATCTGAAAAATGGGAAGGCGCGGCCAAAAAGCCGCGCCTTCCCTTGCTTTTGGAATTGCTAATTTCTTTATTTCGTGCCGAAGATTCGGTCGCCGGCGTCCCCCAGGCCGGGGACGATATAGGCGTGCTCGTTGAGCCCCTGATCCACCGCCGCCAGATAGATATCCACATCCGGGTGGGCCTTCTCCACCTCCCGGATGCCCTCCGGCGCGCCGATGATGTTCATCATGATGATGTTCCGGCAGCCCCGGGCCTTGAGAAAATCAATGGACGCCACGGCGCTGCCGCCGGTGGCCAGCATGGGATCCACCAGGAACACCTGCCGGTTGGCGATGTCCTCCGGCAGCTTGCAGTAGTACTCCACCGGTTTGTGGGTCTCCGGGTCCCGGTACAGACCGATGTGGCCGATCTTGGCCGACGGGATCAGGCTCACCATCTTGTCCACCATGCCCAGGCCCGCCCGGAGGACCGGGACGATGGCCAGCTTCTTGCCCGCTAGGACCCGAACCTTGGCCGGGGCCACGGGGGTCTCGATCTCCACCTCCACGGTGGGCAGGTTCCGGGTGGCCTCGTAGCACATCAGGCCGGAGATCTCCCCCACCAGTTCCCGAAATTCCTTGACGCTGGTATGCTTGTCCCGCAGGATGGCCAGCTTGTGCTGGATCAGCGGATGCTCCAATACATGAACCATTTTTATTTCTCCTTTTCTATTGCTTGTCCCCGGGCGAGGCGCTCCCGCTCCGCCTGGGACAGTCTTAAATAGTTAGGCGCCAGGGCGCCGGGGTCCCCGGGATCCCCCCGGGCCATTGCCGCCTCCGCCGCCAGGGCCACCCCGGCGGCCCGCTGATGGCGGCGATGCTCCGGGGGCGCCACCAGATTCGGCAGGGCCAGGTTTTGATCGGTCAGCTCGCTGCCGTCCCCCACCAGAAAAATGGGACCGGAAAACCCTTCCAGATCCGCCCGCAGTTCCTCCAGGGAGACTGCCCGATCCGCCCGCAGACGGGTCAGGCGGCCTTCTTCCGCGGAAAACAGGGCGTTGTACACCTGCTGGCGGCGGGCGTCCATCACGGGACAGACCAGCCCCTCCCAGGCTCCCAGGCCCAGAGCCATAGCCTCCAGGGTGGACACCCCGTACAGAGGCAGCTGCCGGCCCCAGGCGAAGCCCTTGGCCGCCGCCAGGCCGATCCGCACGCCGGTGAAGCTCCCCGGTCCCGCGGCGCAGGCCACGGCGGTGACGTCGGCGGGGGTAAAGCCGCAGCTACGCAGCAGCTCCTCCGCCATGGAGAGCAGGGTCTGGCTGTGGTTCAGGCCGGTATTTTGATAGGTCTCCCCCAGAAGCAGGCCGGGCCGGGACAGCGCCACGGAAGCCGCCTTGGCGGAGGTCTCAAAGCTCAACATCAGCAAGGGCCGGGCCTCCTTCCACAGTAATGCGCCGGGTCTCCGGCCCGGTGATCTCAATGGTCACGGCGATAGCGCCCTCCAGGGCCTCCGCCACGTTCTCGCTCCATTCCACGGCGCAGACGCCGCCCCGGTCCAGATAGTCCTCCCAGCCGATGTCGAACAGCTCTTCCGCGCTGCCCAGGCGGTACATATCGAAGTGGAACAGGGGCAGCCGCCCGGTGAGGTACTCGTTGACGATGGTATAGGTGGGGCTGGTGACCGGCTCCCGCACCCCCAACCCCCGGGCCAGACCCCGGGTGAAGGCGGTCTTCCCCGCCCCCAGAGGGCCCCGGTAGGCGATCACCGTCCCCGGGGCGAGCCTGGCGCCCAGGCGGGCGGCCAGGGTCTCCGTCTCCTGGGGTGAATTGGTGTAAAATTCCATAAAATGTTCCTTTATTCGGAATTTCGGCAGGTTTCTCTTAGCCGCCGCTTGCCGCCAGCCGGGCGGCCTGGTCGGCGGAGGCCAGGGCGTCCATCAGCTCGTCCAGGCCGCCGTCCATTATTTCGTCGATCTTGTACAGGGTCAAACCGATCCGGTGGTCCGTCACCCGGCCCTGGGGAAAATTGTAGGTGCGGATCCGCTCATTCCGCATCCCGGTGCCCACCTGGCTCCGGCGCAGGCCCGTCACCTGGGAGGCGACCCGCTCCTCCTCGATCTTATAGAGCTTGGAGGCCAGCATCCGCATACACTTCTCCCGGTTCTGGACCTGGCTCCGCTCCTCCTGGCAGGTGGCCACCAGTCCCGTGGGCTTGTGGATCAGCCGAACGGCGGAGCTGGTCTTGTTGATGTGCTGGCCGCCGGCCCCGGAGGAACGGAACACCTGCATCTCAATATCCTCGGGCCGCAGCTCCACATCCGCCGCCTCCATCTCGGGCAGCACCGCCACCGTGGCGGTGGAGGTGTGGATCCGGCCGGAGGCCTCGGTCTCCGGCACCCGCTGGACCCGGTGGACCCCGGATTCAAACTTCATCCGGGAATAGGCCCCCCGGCCCTGAATGACGAAGTCCGCCTCCTTCACGCCCCCCAGCTCCGTGTCGGCGTAGTTCATCAGCTCCACCGTCCAGCCGTGCCGGGCGGCGTACATGGTGTACATCCGGTACAAGCTGTGGGCGAACAGGGCGCTCTCCTCCCCGCCGACGCCGCCCCGGATCTCCACGATCACGTCCTTCTCGTCGTTGGGGTCCTTGGGCAGCAGCATCAGCTGAAGCTGGCGGTAAAGGGACTCCTTCCGCTCCTTGGCCTCCTGATAGGTCTGCTGGCACAGCTCCCGCAGCTCCGGGTCCTCCATCAGCTCCCGGGCCTCCGCCATCTCCGTTTCCGCCAGGCAGTAGTCCCTATACGCCGCCACCACCGGCTCCAGCTCATTTTTCTCCCGCAGAAGGTCCGCCGCCCGCTTGGGATCATTGTAAAAATCCGGCTGCTCCGACCGGGCGCAGAGCTCCTCATACCGGTTCTGGACCAAACGCAGCTTTTCCAGCAAGCGGCTCCCTCCCATTCCTCGTTTTTTGTATTGTACCAGCTTTTTGGGGAAAAGTAAAGACGATTCCCACGGAAGGAGACAGGAAAATGAAGCTGACTGCCCTGGCGCTGTGCCTGGCGCTGATGATCCCCGCCGCAGTCCCGGCGGAAACGGAGCGCTATGTGGCCCTGACTTTTGACGATGGCCCCTCGGGCCGGTTCACCCGGCGGCTGCTGGACGGCCTCAAGGAGCGGGAGGTGCAGGTCACCTTCCTGCTGTGCGGCTACCGGATGCAGCAGTACCCCGAGATCACCGCCCGGATCGCGGCGGAGGGCCACGAGATCGGCCTCCACGGATATTCCCACGGCGCGATGGACGCCATGAACCGGGCCCAGCTGGACCGGGAGATCCGGGACTGCCTGGATCTGCTGCCGGAGGGCTGCGCCCCGGCCTTCCTCCGGCCCCCGGGGGGCAAGTCCGGGAAAAACGTCCGCGGCGCGGCGGAGGACGCGGGCCTGGCCCTGCTGGCCTGGGACGTGGACCCCCGGGACTGGGCCACCTCCAACGCCCAGCAGGTGGAGAAGGCGGTGCTGAGCAAGGTCCGGGACGGGGACGTGGTGCTGCTCCACGACATGTCCGACAGCTCGGTGGAGGCGGCCCTGGTGATCGTGGACACGCTGCTTGCTCAGGGGTTCCGGCTGGTGACGGTGTCCCAGCTGGCAGAGATTCGGGGGGTCCCCATCGTCCCTGGGAGAAACTACAGTCGTTTTCCTCCTGTGTAACAATTTTGTGCAAAGAACTTCATAATTTTTTAATAATTATCCCCTTTCTTTCTTCACAATTAAAGCTTATGATGTAGACGTAAAAACCAACCGGCCTTCCCGGCTGTGTTCTCCCGCGCTGTGGGCGCGGACCTCTAAATTTGCTACTTTCTCTTTTTCATTTTCCTCTCCTCTTTTCTTGTTGCAAAACCCGCAGGCTCAGCCTGCGGGTTTTGCATTTGTAGATGCCGAAAGGGGGATAAACCGGTCCATTTTGCGCACCCTTTTGGTAAAGGGGTGTGTTTTTTTGATTCTTTCCTATGTTCGAACCATTATTCTCTATCTGATCCTCATCGCCGTGATCCGCCTCATGGGCAAGCGCCAGATCGGCGAGATGGAGCCCTCGGAATTTGTGGTCACCATGCTGGTGGCCAATCTGGCCGCCATTCCCATGCAGGACGGGGGCATCCCCCTGTTTTCCGGGCTGGTGCCCATTCTGACGGTGCTGGGCGTGGAACTGATCCTCTCGGCGCTGTCCATGTGGAGCATCCACATCCGCCAGGTTTTATGCGGAAAACCGGTGATCCTCATCGAAAACGGCCATATTCTTCAGGAAAATCTTCGCAAGACCCGGATCACCCTGGATGAGCTGACCGGCCACCTCCGGCAGAAGGACGTGCTGGATCCCAGTACCGTCCAGTTCGCCATTCTGGAGACCAACGGCACCCTCTCCGTCTTTCCCTATCCCAAGGAGAAGCCCGCCGCCGCGAAGGACGCCGGGGTGAAAACTGGCGTCCAATACCTGCCGGTGACGTTGGTTTCCGACGGGCGGCTGCTGAAAAACAACCTGCCCAAGGCCGGCAAGGACGAGGCCTGGGTCCGCCGGGAGCTGGAGCGCCGCAACACGGACATTCGGGGCACCTGGCTCCTGACGGTGGACAGCGGGGACAACGTGCTGTTCCAGGCAAAGGAGGGGGCGTGATGGGAAGGCTTTATCTGGGCGCCGGGATCCTGGCGGCGCTGCTGGCCCTGGGGGTTTGGACGTCGGGGACCATGACCCAGGTCCATCAGGAGATGGCCGGTCAGCTGGAGCGGGCCGCCCAGGCCGCCCAGGAATCGGACTGGGGAGAGGCCCAGCGCCGGGCAGAGGAGGCCGGACGCCTCTGGGCGGAGCGTCGCCACGGGGTGGCTTCCCTGGCGGATCACACGCCCATGGACGAGATCGACGCCCTGTTCGCACGGCTGACGATTCTTTCCCAGGAGAAGGACTATGGGGAGTTTGGGCCGGAGTGCCGGGAATTGGCCGTTCGGCTGAAGGCCATGGGGGAGGCCCATACGGCCCACTGGTGGAATCTATTTTAATTTTTTTGCGGCATTCTACCGCGGAAACGATACCGAGCGGGCCCAGCAGATATATCGATTACCGCCAGTCTGGCGCACGCTTTGACAGCGGCGGCACGCCGCCCCCCGCAGGGGTCGGGGGAGCACCCACAGCGTGGGATGCACTGAAATAAGAAGGTAGGCAGGCGGATTTCGGCCCCTAGGGCCGATCAGATTCTTTGGAAGCCCAGGTAGCGGGTCCCCTGGAAGGTCAGCTTCCCCCGGTCGCCCTCCACCAGCATCCCATAGTCGCTTCCCGGCATGGTCAATTCGAACCGGTCGCCGCTTTCCACCTGGAAGGTGACATAGTAGGTCGTCGAGTGGGTGACGCCCCCGGCGGCGTGGGGCCCGGAGGCGTGGTGGTGGACCCCCACATCCGTCCGCTTGGCGGCCACGGTGGCCTCCACCGTCAGCCGGGGGGAATGGTTGTTTTTGTTCCACTGGGCGATGCCCCGCACCACCTGGACCACGATCAAGCCCAAAATCAGGAAAAACGCGATGGGAAACAAAAATTCCATCAGTTCAAACATGGCTCCGCCTCCTTTCATCCAAGAGCCCGGCCCCGTGGGGCCGGGCCTTTTCTGTTATTCTTCCCGGGGAACGCCGGTGACTACCGGCGTCCCGTCCCGGTTCAGCAGGGGTGTCAGGCCCCCGCCATAGCCGTCCCTGCGGAACAGGTAGTTGACCCCGGTCAGTCGGTCCACCCAGATCTCCAGGGCGCTGGTGAAGGTGGTCTGGGAATAGGTCTTGATAAACCGATTATCACTGGGCATCCTGAACGCCTTCCACCAGGCCGTTGGCCAGGCCCACCAGCCCCTGCATCTGGCTGGGGATGATGATCTTAGTGGCCTTGCCGTCGGCGACCTTCTCCATGGCCTCGATGGCCTTGAGCTTCACCACCTGCTCGTTGGGGGCCTTCTCGTTCAGCATTTCCAGAGAGTCGGCCAGAGCCTGCTGCACCATCCGGATGGCCTGGGCCTCGCCGTCGGCCTTCAGGATCTTGGCCTCCTTCTCCGCCTCGGCCTTCAAAATGGCGGCCTGCTTCTCCGCGTCGGCCCGGAGGATGGCGCTCTCCTTCTCGCCTTCGGCGATGAGGATGGCGGACTTCTTCTGGCCCTCGGCCTGGAGGATGGCCTGCCGGCGGTCCCGCTCGGCCTTCATCTGCTTCTCCATGGAGTTCTGAATGTCCTGGGGCGGCAGGATGTTCTTCAGCTCCACCCGGTTGACCTTGATGCCCCAGGGGTCCGTGGCCTCGTCCAGGATCACCCGCATCTTGGTGTTGATGATGTCCCGGGAGGTCAGGGTCTGGTCCAGCTCCAGATCGCCGATGATGTTCCGCAGGGTGGTTGCCGTCAGGGTCTCCATGGCCATCATGGGCTGCTCCACGCCGTAGCAGTAGAGCTTGGGGTCCGTGATCTGGAAGTACACCACCGTATCGATCTGCATGGTCACGTTATCCTTGGTGATCACGGGCTGGGGCGGATAGTCCAGCACCTGCTCTTTCAGGCTCACCCGCCGGGCGATCCGGTCCAGGAAGGGGAGCTTGATGTGCAGGCCCACGCCCCAGACCTCGTGGAACGCCCCCAGGCGCTCGATGACATAGGCCCGGGACTGCTGCACCACGGAGATGTTGGACACCGCCAGGATCAGCACCACGGCGATAATGACCGCCACCGTAATTAACCATTCCATACAATTTACCTCCTTAAAGTTTTATACCCCAGCGGGAACCTCCGCCGGAACGACGAATAGCTTGACCCCCTCGATCCGCTCCACCCGGACCTGGACCCCCTGGGGGATGGGGTCCCCGCCGGCGCTTCTGGCGGACCAGCTCATGGCCCCCAGCTTCACCCGGCCCTGGGCGGACACATTGTCGATGGCCTCCGTGACCACGCCCACGCTGCCGATCAGGGCCTCCGTGTTGGTGGGAACGATCTTGGGCTTCAGGTGCCTGCGGACCAGGGGCCGCAGCAGCGCCACCAATAGCCCGCTGACCACCAGGAATACCAGCACCTGGGCGCCCATAGGCGCGCCCAGCAGCGCGGCCACCGCCGCCGCCAGGGCTCCCACCGCGAACCAGACCGTCACCAGCCGGACCGTCGCGGCCTCCAACAGCAGGGCAAGGACCATCGCGGCCAGCCAGTACAGCCAATAATAGGAATCCATTTTTCTCACGGCCTCCTTGCTTTCAGGATGGTTATAGCATACCAGAAAAAACGGCTCCGGTCAATTGGCGGAATACTCAAATTTACGCATTTTTGAATCTCTAATTCAAAAATTTACCTTTAAAATCAGGGAAAACCGGATTATTTTTCCGATTTTGCACCGCCGGGCAGAAAATTCGGGAAATTTGCCTTTTTTGTGGTTATATAATTATAAATAACAGTCAAATAACCATTAAAAATCACAGTCCCGGGTATTCATTTTTGCGGGTATTTTTCCCCGTATTTATTATAAAATCGGTCAAATATATCGGCATTTGTGTAATATTTTCGGAAATAATCGAATTATTTTACAATATTTCCGTTTCGGAAAAAATGGGTTGCGCCCGGGGCCGGGCTGGTGTATAATGGAAGGGTAAATTACGGGCGAAAACGCCCTAAAAACGGAGGAATAACCATGTTTGAGGCAATGATCGAAACATTGAAGGCAAATCCCCGGAAGATCGTCTTTACCGAGGGCCCCGACGCCCGGATCCTGGAGGCCGCCGACCGGCTGAAAAAGGGCGGCTTTCTGACCCCCATCCTTATCGGCAACGTGGAGGAAGTCACCGCCGCCGCCAAGGCCGGCCATTTTGACATTGAGGGCCTGGAGATCATCGACCCCGCCACCTACCCCGAGATGGACGCCATGGTAGAGAAGATGGTGGAGCTGCGCAAGGGCAAGATGACCGCCGAGGACTGCCGCAAGGCCCTCTCCAAGGGCAACTACTTTGGCACCATGCTGGTGAAGCTGGGCTACGCCGACGCCCTCCTGGGCGGCGCCACCTACTCCACCGCCGACACCGTCCGCCCCGCGCTGCAGCTGGTGAAGACCCGGAAGGGGGCCCACCTGGTGTCCTCCTGCTTCATCCTGGTCCGTGGGGAGGAGAAGATCGCCATGGGCGACTGCGCCATCAACATCGACTACCAGGACACCGTGGACAAGGACGGCAATGTAGTCGTCTCCGCCGCCCAGAAGCTGGCGGAGGTGGCCATTGAGACCGCCAAGACCGCCAAGGTCTTCGGCATCGACCCCAAAGTGGCCATGCTGAGCTTCTCCACCAAGGGCTCCGGCAAGGGCGGCACCGTGGCTCTGAGCCAGGCTGCCACCAAGATCGCCAAGGAAATGGCCCCCGAGCTGGCTCTGGACGGAGAGATGCAGTTTGACGCCGCCGTGTCTCCCGTGGTGGGCCAGCTGAAATTCCCCGGCTCCACCGTGGCGGGCTACGCCAACACCTTTATCTTCCCCTGCATCGAGGCCGGCAACATCGGCTACAAGATCGCCCAGCGGCTGGGCGGCTACGAGGCCTACGGTCCCATTCTCCAGGGCCTGAACGCCCCCATCAACGACCTGTCCCGGGGCTGCAACGCCGACGAGGTCTACAAGATGGCCATCATCACCGCCGCCCTGGTGTAAGCGCTCCAGAAAATCAAAACTCTACAGGCTCCCGGTCCCCCGGGGGCCTGTTTTTATTTCGGTATTCTCAAAAAACTTAATTCTTCGTCCGCAAACTCGATACCGGGCAGCGTAACAAGGGAAGCGTCCCCCGCCAGTCCCGGCGCGCATTGGGTCTGGGCACCGCCCAGGCCCGCATTGCACAAAAATGGGGCGAAAAATGACAATTCTTTATATAGATGTATAAGACAAAAAACGCTTGTTTTTTACAGAGATGTATGATACAATATTTGTGGAAAAATGCGCCCTTTTTCGGGGCTTTTTTTGCCTATTCCACACCTGAAAGGAGCCGACTATGTATTCGTCCGCCTATGTTTGGGCCAAGGTCCTGAGCCATATGGAAGAGCGTCTGG
>CANRQC010000049.1 GCA_947632695.1 uncultured Oscillospiraceae bacterium
TACATCAAGCGGAAGGTGGACGTGCGTCTGACGCGCTCCGCCGTGGAGATCTTCTTCGATGGCCGCCGGATCGCGTCGCACCCCAGGCTCTACGGCAGGCTCAACCAGTACAGCACCAGCGAGGACCATATGCCGCCGGAGCACCAGGAGTACCTGCAATGGAACAGCGAACGCTTTGAGCGCTGGGCAAGGCAGATTGGTCAAAACACACTGACTGTGGTGAAGCTGTTCCTCTCGGCACACAAGGTGGAGCAGCAGGGGTACAAGTCCTGCATGGCTCTGCTGAAGTCCGCGGAGAAATACTCCAACGCCAGATTGGAGGCCGCCTGTAAAATGGCGCTCTCTTTCACCACGGCGCCCAGCTTGAAGAGCATCCAGTCCATCCTTCGCTCCGGCCAGGATACGTTCACAGAGGAGCCAGAACCGGCCAAGCCATCCCCGTACAGCTTTACCCGTGGGGCTGAGTACTACAGAAGGAGGGATGACTGATGTTCACCAATGAGACCTTCGCAAAGCTCCAGGAGATGCACCTTGGCACCATGGCCAGGCAATTCAAGACCCAGCTGGACGATCCGCAGTATGCCTCCATGTCCTTTGAGGACAGGTTCGGCCTGCTGGTGGACGCGGAATGGGCCGCGCGAAAGAGCAACCACCTGCTCAGGCTCATCCGCAACGCCGGGTTTTCCATCCCAGGAGCTAGTGTGGAGGACGTGGAGTACCTTCCTGACCGCCATCTCAACAGAGACCAGATCCTGCGTCTGGCCTCCTGCGCGTACATACAGGAGGCGCACAACGTCATCCTCTTGGGAGCGACCGGGGCCGGGAAGACGTACCTGGCATGTGCCCTGGGCAATGCCGCCTGCCGTGAGTTTTACACGGTGCGGTACATCCGCCTGCCAGATCTGCTGGTGGAGCTCTCCGTCGCCCGGAGCGAGGGGACGTACCGGGAGTACATGAAGAGGCTCCGGAAGGTACGTCTGCTCATCCTGGACGAGTGGCTGCTGTACCCGCTGAAGGAGAACGAGGCCCGGGACGTACTGGAACTCGTGGAGTCACGGGCCAAGACCGCCTCCACCATCTTCTGCTCCCAATTCGACGTCCCAGGATGGCACGAGAACCTCTACGACCCAACCCTGGCCGACGCCATCTGCGACAGGATCGTGTACGATTCCTATGTGATACGGATCGACGGCGACACCATGCGCAAGCGCAAAGGCATCCTCACCGAGTGACACAACGGGGACCGGGGCCGTGCACCACGTTCCCGGTCCCCATGCACCATTCGCCCGGTCAGGATGCACCACGGGACGCGGTCAGCACTACTGTCTGACCTGCGGTGAAGGTGTAGGATTTACGCGGTCAAGGTGTAGGAGTACGCCGGAATGGGTGTAGTTTTGGGGCGGCGTATGCAGCGGATTCAGAGGAGTCAATTTTTTCCCACAATATCCTGCGTATCACACTATTTAGAAGCGAGACCGTTTACACCGTTGCAAATCAGCTTTGTTGTCAGCGCAATGATATCTTCCAGCGGGATCTTCTTTCCGTCAGCGATCCATTGCTTATAGATTTCGATGGTGCTTTGGGAAACGAAGGTCATAATGATATTCTGGACATACGGATCGACGTGTTTCTCTTTGCCGTCGGCGCCCCAGGTTTCAGACATGATTTCGTCTGTGATCCGGCGGCTGATATAGTGGTAGCTGCCGCTGCACAGGAGCCGCTCATGGAGCCGTCCCGCGCCTTCGCTCACCAGAAAGAACTCCCGTGTGATCTTGTCCATATCCCGGGGGCGTTCCAGGTCACGGGTGCGCTCGATGAAATTCTTCGCCATCTCGTTTTGCAGCTCTCGCAGAAGGTCGTCCAGAGAATTGTAATGCAGATAGAAAGTTTTCCGGTTGATCCTGGCCCGCTCCGTCAGCTCCTTGATAGAAATCTGTTCATAATCCATCTCGCAGATCATTTCCTCAAAGGTTTTCCGAATGGCCTCCCTTGTACGAATCACGCGCAGATCTTCTTTGCCCGTGTTGTTCATAACGCTGCCTCCTGCTGTTCAAATTGTGATTTCCTTTATGATACACCATTCGTGTGTAAAAATCAACCCGTGTGTAGTTAAACCATATTGACTTTTCTGTGCTGCAAGGCTATAATAAGTACCATACAGATGTGCGATATGAATGAATACCCCTGTATTCATTTCGTATTGCACATTTTTTATTTGGAGGTCGGTTTCTATGAGCAAAGTAACAGCAATATGCGGGAAAGTTGGTTCAGGTAAAACGTATTACGCGCGGAAGTTGATGGAGACGCAGAAAGCCGTGCTTTTATCAAATGATGAACTGCTTCATGATGTGTTGCCGAATACGCATCCCGGCGATCAAAAGGATTTGATGAAAAGGATCGATATGTACCTTATGAAGAAAGCGGTTGAGCTTGTAAAATGCGGCTGCGATGTCATTTTGGACTGGGGTTTCTGGAAGAAAGAAGAGAGGATTCAGCTTACACGGTACTTCGAGGAGAGAAAAACACCCGTCGAGTGGGTTTATGTCCGTGTCAATGACGATGTGTGGAAAAAGAACATAGAAAAAAGAAACGGCGAGATCGAGAAACGCGACGATGGATCGTCTTTCTATCTGAACGAAGAAATTCTGGAAAGGGCGAACCGGTTATTTGAGCCTCCGGAGGCAGATGAGGGTATGATTGTTGTAGAGTGAAATCTAAATGATGCTTTATATCTTATTTTTTACGCCACATTTTCGCAGAAGGTGTGGCGTAAACCTCTTTTGAAGCGAAATTGTTGTTGTTTGCTTTGAGGGAAAGCAATATAATGGACTTGTGAGTAATAAAAGGCGCAAGTGCAAAAGCGCCTTGTCATAAAATCGGGAGGTATTTTCGATGATTCTCGACAGAAATGAAAACAAAGAAGTTGTTGTCCTTTTAGGCGCGGGCAGCATGGGAACTGCCATCGTCCGCCGCATTGCCGCGGGAAAGAAGATTTTGCTGGGCGACATCAGCGAAAAGGCGCTGGAGCGGGTTTCCCGGGAGTTCACCTACGGCGGGTACGATGTGGAGACGCAGATCGTGGACGCCTGCGAGGAGCAGTCCATCCGGGCATTCGCGGCAAAGGCGGCATCGTTGGGCCCGGTCATGTACTATATCCACACGGCTGGCGCGTCTCCCAGTCAGGCCAGCCCCGAACACATCATCAAACTGGACCTGATCGGCACCTCCTACGCCATTGACGCCTTTGGCGAAGTGATGGCCCGGGGCGGCGCGGGCCTCATTGTTTCCAGTCAGACCGGGTATATGCCCCACGCGCTCACCAACCAGGACGAGGAAGCCCTGGCCATGACGCCGACAGCCCAGCTTGCCTCGCTTCCTTGCCTTGACGGCTCCAAGACGCCCAATTCCGGCGCGGCCTACATCGTTTCCAAGCGGGTGAACCAGCTCCGTGTTCGCACGGCGGCAGCCACCACCTGGGCGGATCGGGGTGCCAGGATCAACACCATCAGCCCCGGCATCATCGTGACGCCGCTGGCCTATGACGAGTTTAACGCGCCGGGCAACACCTATCAGAACATGATCGACTGTTCCGCCGTCCGCCGTGCCGGGACATCGGACGAGATCGCGGCGGCGGGCGCGTTCCTGTTGGGGCCGGATGCCGGATTTATCACGGGGACGGACCTTTTGATCGACGGCGGCGTGATCGCATCCTTGAAAAGCGGCCGGTTTAATCTTCGCGTCAAATAGGGGGAAATGAAAGTGGCAAAAATATTGATCGCGTACTTTTCCCATGCGGGACAGAACTACTCCCACGGAGGAATCCGAAACCTGCCTGTGGGCAATACCGAGGTGGTGGCGAAAAAGCTCCACGGGATGCTTCCCAGCGACCCGTTCTATATCGACACGGTGCGCAAATACCCCGACGATCACATGAAGAAAATCGAGATCGCCAAACGGGAATATGAGCGGAACGCCCGCCCGGAGCTGACGGCCCGGGTGGAAAACATGGACGAATACGATACGGTCATCCTGGCCTTCCCCAACTGGTGGACCACCATGCCCATGGCGGTGTTCACCTTCCTGGAGAGCTACGATTTTTCGGGCAAGACCATCTGCCCCCTCATCACCCACGGGGGTAGCGGCTTTTCGGGTTCTCTGCGGGACATCGCGCGGCTCTGCCCCAGCGCGAAAATCACCGAGGGGCTTGCCATCAACGGCGACAACGCCGCGATCTGCGATAAAGACCTTGAAAAATGGGTAAAGAAAATCGGGCTAAAATAAGAAGAAATAAGAGAACATTCAAACAATGGGCGGACATTTGAATCCGATTATTACTGTTGCAGGAGCAGAACGAGCCTGCACAAACTGCGGCAGATGCACCGCGGCGTGTCCCGCGGGCATCGACATTCCCGCAATCATCAAGGGCGAGAGAAAACCGTTTTCGGATTTCACAGGGCCGGAGGATTGCATCGAGTGCGGCGCCTGCACCGCCTGCTGCCCGGAAAAAATCGCGGTAAAGGACCTCATGCGGGAGCTTGCCATGCGGCAGTGCCGGCATAGAAGCCTCTCGGCCTGTGTGAGCGCATTGAGATAGAGGAAGAGGTTCTTGAACAGGCGGAGAATTTCAAAAAGTATTCCAAATAAAGAGATATGTTTATTGTGAAGGTGACCAGTCTATTAAGGCCGGTCACCTTCTATCTGTAGGGAGCTCATTCCATCTCTATAGTCTGAGAGAAACTTAGACAAGAAAGAACGGCAGAGGCCGGGCCCTTTCGGACCCGGCCTCCGCCTTTTAGAGAGAAGGAGAAAACCGCGTAAATGCAGCGCAATTTCGGTTAGGCGGCCTTTTTCTTTTTCAGGTAGCCGTACACCAACAGGACCTCGGCAGCCACCGCCAACGCGGCCACCACGCCCTCGATGATATAGGTGGTCATCTGCCAGGTAGGGATGGCGCCGGACACATAATTCTCATAGGCGGCGCTGTTCACCGTGGTGTAGAACACGTCCTTGGTGGCCTGACGCATGGCCTGGAGGGAGGTGCCGCTGGTGGTATCGGTCAGAATGGCGTCGTTGCCGGTGGTGCCCAACATGATGTCGGTGCCGCCCCGGATCGCCCGGTCGGCGTCCATATAGCCGTAGTTGCCGAAGTAGTCGGACAATACCATGCCCTTGAAGCCCCATTCGCCACGCAGGACCTCTTTCTGGAGCTGCGGGCAGGCGCCGGACCAGACAGAGCCGATGTAGTTATAGGAGCTCATAATGGCGAGCTTGCCGGGAGAGGCAGCCTTGACAGCTTCCTCAAAGGGCTTCAGGTAGATTTCCCGCATGGCCTGCTCAGTGGTCCAGGTGCACAGCATGCCGTTTCGATTGGTTTCCTGATCGTTCAGGGCAAAGTGCTTGATGTAGGGGTACACGCCCACGCTTTCACAGGCCAGCACCTGCTCCCGGGCCAGTTCGCCGGACAGATAGCCGTCCTCGGAGTAATACTCAAAGTTCCGGCCGGCAAAGGCGGAGCGGTGGGTGTTCATGGAGGGGGCGTACCAGCCCATCACGCCGGACTCGTAGAACTCACGGGCGATTCCGGCGGCTGCGTCGTAGGCCATCTGGCGGTTCCAAGTCTGGGAGATGATCATGTTGCAGCAGTAACCGGTACCGAACAGGTTCAAGGTGGGGGAGCTGAGGCCGGCAGGGCCGTCGGTATCCAGGGTGCGGACCTTATCCACGGAGGCCACCGCCGCCGTCTGATGGCCGCCGTAGGCGATCAGATTCACCATCTCTTCCACAGTGACCTGGTCCAGCAGCTCTTCCCACCGGGGATCGTCGTAATCCGCGCCCCGCAGGTCGCCCAGCTTGAGGCTGCCGGAGGCGCCGGTGGTGGGAACGGCGTCGTTGGGATCGTTGTAGTCCTCGGGATTCCAGGAGCCGTTGGCGTGGATCTCGGTGTGAAGGGTCAAATCGACAGGGGCCGCGGTGGCCTGGTCATAGTTGGCAAAGCCGTCGGCCCGGCTCAGATAAGTGACGTTGCCCCGGGCAAAGTCAAACCGGTTGTGGGCGGCCTCCAGGTCGCCGTTGTGCAGGTTGCCCTCGCCGTAGATCACGTCGGCAGCCACGGTGAAAGCGGTCTCATCCAGCACGGTGTGGGAGTCGGCCCGGATGGAGAGGGTATATTCGCCGGCCTCCAGAACATAGCCGCCGCCGCTCACCTTCACGCCGGTGTCGTCATAGCTGGCCAGGTCCTCCTTGTCCACGGTGATGGTGACGGACTGGGACGCGCCCGGCTGTAGCACATCGGTCTTTTCAAAGCCCACCAGGTTCACGTCCGCCTTTTCAATGCCGCCGTTGGTATAGGGTGGGGTGACGTACAGCTCTACCACATCCTTACCGGCTACGCTACCGGTGTTGGTGACGTTCACGGTAACGGAGATAGCGTTCTCCGTCTCGCTGGTATCCGTGATGGACTGCTCAAAGGTGGTATAGCTCAGGCCATAGCCGAAGGGATAGGTGACGGCCGCGTCGTAATCGAAGCCGGCCATGCCGTCGGCGTAGGCGGTCTCATAGAATTTGTAGCCCACATAGATGTTTTCCACATAGTTTACGAAGGTGACGTAGCCGTCCGCACGCTCCCACCAGGCCTTGGCACGCTCAGCCACG
Source organism: uncultured Oscillospiraceae bacterium (assembly GCA_947632695.1). Taxonomy (GTDB): domain Bacteria; phylum Bacillota; class Clostridia; order Oscillospirales; family Oscillospiraceae; genus Faecousia. The sequence continues at coordinate 6,652 of CANRQC010000049.1, forward strand.
CCCAGGGCGGTCTCGTCGGTGTAGTTGTGATGGCCGATATTGTTGTAGTAGGGGGCGGCGGTCAGATCGCTGGCCCACAGGTCCACGGTCTTGCCGGAGGGGTTGACGTCGCCGGAGATGATTTTACCCAGGGCGTTGAAGCCGGTGGCGCCGGGGCCGGCGCACAGCAGCACGCCCTTGATCTGCGCGTAGTCGTTGGTCCAGTCCATCTCCATGGTGTTGGCGCCGTTGTAGACCACGATGACATTGTCAAAGTTGGAAGTGACCAGGTCCACCAGGTCCTTTTCGGTGCGGCTCAGCTCCAGATAATGCTGGCCGTACTCAAAATCGGCGTAATCGTCGCTGTTGGGGGTGTAGAGGGCGTTGGTATACTTGGTGCCCACATGATAGGAGCCGTCGGCCAGGACCGTCCGGCCCTCCCGGAGCTCGGTGTTGGGCGTACCGTCCAGCACCTTCCCCATATCGTGGGGAAGATCGGCGCCCTCGCCGCCGGAGCGGGCGATGACCACGATGGCCCAGTCAGAGAACGCCTTGGCGTTGTCCATCAGCTCCTGAGAATAGCTGTCGGCGGTGGGCTCCGGCAGGGACCAGTCCTGGCCGTTGTTGATGTCGATCACAGGCCGGTCGGAGCGGAACGCCTTGTACTTGTCCACCAGCTCCTGGTTCACCGTGAAGCCGGCGTTCTCCAGGCCCTTGAGGATATCCACCGCGGTGGCCACGTCCACAGCGCCGGAGCCGGTGCCGCCGTAGATGGGATTGGTGGAGGCCCAGCCAAACACATTGATCTGGCCGTTATTCAGGGAATCGGGTCTTAGCGGCAGGCTCCCGTCGTTCTTGGCCAGCACGATACCCTCGGCGGAGATGTCCTCCACCAGCTGGCGGGAGGCGGCGATGGTTTCCTCGCTGACCTCGCCGGAGTCGGTAAGCACCACATTCAGGGTGTTGTACAGGGGGCCGGTGAGCATCAGATTGACGACAAGCACCCCGACCAGCACGAAAGCCACGATGGCGGTGCCGTTGACCAGCCCTTTCAGGGGCTTCTTCAGCCTGACGCAGGCGAAGACGACGATGGCGATGGCGATCACCAGCGCCACAGCCAAGGCAATCAGGTGCCCGGAGATGAGGTTGACGACGCTCATAATGTCGCCAATGTCTACAGTGATCATGATTGTTCCTCCTTCTAGATCTTTTTTTCCGATTTGCCGGACTTTCCCGGCTTCTAAGGACATTATAATCCCGGTTTTGTATGCCTGTCCAATACCTGGTACGCAAAATGAAGTATGCCTGAAAGGCAAATTCTCTTGCGTTCATGCCTGGCCCGTTGTATAATAACAGAGAAAACCAATCACGAAGGAGGATGCCTTATGGAGCTTCGGGTGCTGCGTTATTTTCTCACAGTGGCCAGGGAGGAGACCGTCTCACGGGCGGCGGAGCTGCTCCACATCACCCAGCCCACCCTGAGCCGGCAGCTGGCCCAGATGGAGTATGAGCTGGGCACGACGCTGTTTGAGCATCGGGGCCGGCGGATCGTCCTCACTGCCGACGGTCTGCTGCTCCGCCGCCGGGCGGAGGAGATTTTGGAGCTGGTGGACAGAGCGGAGCAGGAGATGAGTCATTCGGGGGAGGAACTCCAAGGCGTCATCGTGGCCGGCCACGGAGAGACCGCCGCCATGCGCCGGCTGGCGGACTGCGTGGCGGCATTCCACCAGGAGCATCCGCTGGTGCGGTTTTCCTTTTTCTCCGGCACGGCGGATGTGGTAAAGGAGCGGATGGACCGGGGTCTGATCGACGTGGGCCTGCTGATGGAGCCTATCGAGCTGGAGAAGTACGACTACATCCGGATGGAGCAGACAGAGCGGCTGGCGGCCTTCATGCCCCCGGACGACCCACTATCGGAAAAGGCGTCCATTCTGCCGGAGGATCTGGCGGGCAAACCGCTGATCCTGCCCACACGCTATCAAAATATGATGCAAAATTGGATGGGCCATTTGTTTCGGGAGGACAATGTCCACTTTCTTACCAATCTGCCCACGATGGGCGGCATTATGGCCGCCAAAGGGCTGGGGTATCTGCTCACCATCGAGGGCGTCCTGCCCTTCCGGGACCTGGACAAGCTCGCCATGCGGCCCCTGAAAGACTGTGAAGCGCTTCACAGCGTCCTGGCTTGGAAACGGGGCCAGCCCGCCAGTCCTGCCGTGGAGCGGTTTATTCAATTCGCCAAATGCTTTTGGGGCATAGATTAATCAACCTGATAGGTATTGGACAGCGGGCGGTTTTGGGTCTACAATAAAAGCGCGGGATGGAGAAATCGTCTCAACATCCCGCGCTTTTCCATTTTGAAGGAGGGATGACCATGTCCGCTCAGCTCAGCGTACACGACCTGTCCGGCCTGGGCCTGTCCGACCGGGAGATCCGGGCCGTGCTTTCCAGCACCGACGCGGGAGAGCAGACCCGTCTGCTGAGAGACCACAGGGGACATCTGCTGGAGGAAGTCCACGCGGCCCAGCAGCGGCTGGACCGACTGGATTACTTTATTTATCAGCTCAGACAGACCCAGACAAACCAAAGGAGGTAACAACGGCATGAAGAAAAATATCGGTTCAAAGCTGGCTCTGTATCCCACACCCATCACGGTGATCGGCGCCATGAACGGGGACAGACCTACCTGGACGCTGGTAGGGCACATCGGCATCATTGGTCATAACCGGGTGCTAATCAGCCTCGCCGCGCCGCACTTTATCAACGGGTGCATTAAAGAGACAAAAAAACTGTCTATCAATCTGGCGGATGAGGCGCTTCTGCCCAGGGCCGATTATGTTGGCTCTGTCAGCGGACGCAAAACGGATAAATCCAACGTGTTCGCCTGGGAACGGGGTGAAAGTGGAACGCCGGTCATCAGCGATTCGCCCCTCACCTTGGAATGCAGCGTGGTGGACGTCTATGAAACGCCGAATTTTGAGAGCTTTATCTGCGCCATTGACAATACCTATGTGGCGGAGGAACATCTGGACGCCGATGGAAAGATCGACTACAACACCCTGAAGCCGGTGCTCTTTGAGTTTCCGACCTACCAATATCTGAAGACGGGCGACGTGATCGGCAAGTGCCTGTCCTTCAAGGAAGCGCCGAACCCCCAGGAAAGGATCGAATAAACATGAAATACACGAAACTGGGAAAATCCGATCTGACCGTTTCCCGGATCTGCATGGGCTGTATGGGCTTCGGCAACGCCGCCACGGGACAGCACAGCTGGACGGTGGACGAAGCCCAGACCCGGGAGATCATCAAGCACGGATTGGATTTAGGGATCAACTTCTACGACACTGCCATTGCCTACCAAAACGGCACCAGCGAGCAGTATGTGGGCAAGGCGCTGCGGGACTTTGCCAAGCGGGACGATTTTGTGATCGCCACGAAATTCACGCCCCGCACCCAGGACGAGATCGACGCCGGTATCAGCGGCCAGAAGCATATTGAGAATTATCTCAATCAGAGTCTCCGCAACCTGGGCATGGACTATGTGGACCTCTACATCTATCACATGTGGGACTACCACACGCCCATGGAGGAGATCATGGAGGGGCTGCACAACGCAGTCAAGGCGGGGAAGGCACGGTATATTGGCATCTCCAACTGCTTCGCGTGGCAGCTGGCCAAGGCCAATTTCTACGCCCGGGAACACGGGCTGACGGAATTTGTTTCTATCCAGGGACATTACAATCTGATCGCCCGGGAGGAAGAACGGGAAATGGCGCCCTTCTGCAAGGATCAGAATATCGCCATGACGCCCTACAGCGCATTGGCTGGCGGGCGGCTCAGTAAGCGCCCCGGCGAAACCAGCAAGCGGCTGCAAGAGGACGCCTACGCGAAATTTAAGTACGACGCCACCGCCGAAGCGGACGGCAGGATTATCTCTCGTGTGGCGGAGCTGGCCGACAAGCGGGGCGTCTCCATGACGGAAATTTCCCTTGCGTGGCTGCTGACCAAGGTCACCGCCCCCGTTGTGGGCGCGACGAAGTTTTCCCATGTGGACGGTGCGGTAAAGGCGGTGGATCTGGCGCTGACCCAGGACGAGATCGACTATTTGGAAGAATTGTATGTGCCCCACGCTCTCGTTGGCGTGATGGCGCAAAACGGCAAGCAAAAAGCAGGAAATGTAGTGTAATAAGGAGGATTTTATCATGGAAAAGATCACACAAACCGCCGGAAGAAATCAGCTCGGCAGCTTCGCCCCGGATTTCGCTCACTTCAACGACGATGTTCTCTTTGGCGAGAACTGGAACAACCCGGACATCGACCTGAAAACCCGGTGCATCATCACCGTTGTCGCGCTGATGTCGTCGGGCATCACCGACTCGTCCCTCATTTACCATCTGGAAAACGCCAAGGCCCACGGCGTGACGAGGGCAGAGATCGCCGCCATTGTGACCCATGTGGGCTTCTATGTGGGCTGGCCCAAGGCGTGGGCAGTGTTCCGTCTGGCAAAGGACGTTTGGAACGAGGCGGAACCGGAACTGACGGGGAAAGACCACTATCAAAACACGATTTTCTTCCCGATCGGCGCGCCCAACGACGGGTTCAAGCAGTATTTTTCCGGTCAGAGCTACCTGGCCCCGGTTTCCAAAGAGCAGGTCGGCATCTTCAACGTGACCTTCGAGCCGGGCTGCCGGAACAACTGGCACGTCCACCACGCCACAAAGGGCGGCGGGCAAATACTCATCTGCGTCGGCGGCCGGGGGTACTATCAGGAGTGGGGCAAGCCTGCTGTGGAAATGAAGCCCGGCGACTGCGTCAACATTCCCGCGGGTGTGAAGCACTGGCATGGTGCCGCGCCGGATAGCTGGTTCTCCCATCTCGCCATTGAAGTCCCCGGCGAAAACGGCTCCAACGAATGGCTGGAGCCGGTGGATGATCAGCAATATGGGGAGTTGAAATGAAAATGAATAAGATCACAGCGATTTTGCTTGCACTTGTTCTGGTGTTTGCCCTTGCCGCCTGCGCAGGCAACACCGAATCGAATGAAGGCAGTAACAGCAGTGCGCCGTCTCAAAGCAGCGCGGAAGCGTCTCAGACGCCGGAAAATCCCCAGGATCAGAACACGTCCGAGGCGCCATCTGAAACAGAAAACGAAAGCCAGCAGCCCAGTGAACCGGCAGACAGCACGGAATCTTCGCCGGATCAAGAGCCGGAGGGCAGCAGAATCCTTGTAGCCTATTTCTCCGCCACCAACAACACGGAGGGCATCGCCCAAAAGTTGGCCGATGGGCTCGGCGCGGACCTCTACGAGATCGTACCGGAGCAGCCCTATACGGACGAGGATCTGGACTATGGCAACTCAAACAGCCGTTCCTCCGTGGAAATGAACGACCCCAGCGCCCGCCCCGCGATCTCCGGAACCGTTGCGAACATGGAACAGTACGACGTCGTATTCATTGGCTATCCCATCTGGTGGGGCGAAGCGCCGCGAATCATGAGTACGTTTATCGAAAGCTACGATTTCTCCGGTAAGACCTTGGTGGCGTTCTGCACCTCCGCCAGCAGCGGCTTCGGCAGCAGCGATTCCGCGCTTCGATCCGCAGCCAGCGGCGCCGAGTGGCTTTCCGGCCACCGCTTTTCTGCCGGAGCCGACTCCGATGAAGTGATGGAGTGGGCAAACGGGCTTGGAATCAACTGACATGAAACAAATCATAAAGCGCACCATCGACCTTCTGCCGTAGATTAAAAAAATCGTACAATGCAAATCCGTCCGGAACAGATTCCGAAACGATTGACGATTCAACCGACAGCACAGACAGTAACGGGGACAACAGCACCCCGTCTGGTGAGCAAACGGATTCCGATTCGGATGTTCCCATCGTCTGCTTCACATCCGACATCTCCCCGGAGGGGATGCTGGCCGTCTTTGAAACCCTGGGCTGGACGCCCACCGGTCGTGTGTCAGTAAAGCTCTCCACCGGCGAGCCTCCCGCAAGTAACTATTTGCGCCCGGAACTGATAGAAAAAGTGGTTGATGCCGTAAACGGTACGATCGTGGAGTGCAACACCGCCTACGGCGGTTCCCGCTCCGAGACGGCCATGCACTATCAGGTAGCGGAGGATCACGGCTTCACGGCCATCGCGGATTTTCAGATCCTCGATGAAAACGGCTCCATGATGCTCCCGGTCAACGGAGGAACTGTACTGACAGAAATGTCGTAATAAAATAAAAGGCCCCGTGCTACAAAAAAAGACGGCTCCTCAAGGAGGCGTCCAATAAAACAAGTTCAGATTGTTTTCGGAGTGCGGCATGATTTCGGTCATGCCGCACTTCCATATTTGATCGCGTTTAACTTTCTTCCATTGACGCCGGCATCCCAGAAATCATAATAGAGTCCAGCGTCCAATTTTTCTTCTTCGGTCATGTCGATTCCCTTCATTTAATCAATTTTGTCAGCTGTTCCATGCCCGCCTCCGGCAAAACGGTTTTCAGGTGCGCAAGGATGCGCGTTCTGGACTCTTCCGGTGTTCTGTGATAAGCCGAAGTCGTATAGTCATACCCAAACTGGGCCTCCGGCGTGGAATATTTCGCTACGCCCCATCCATAGGTCTTGCCGAATTTGTCCTGCATGTAGACAAAATCCGCGATACAGATATAGGTCTGCATTTGCAGCCGGGTGATGACCGTATCAAAGCCCTTGTTCCCGCCCTTTCGGTAGTTGCAAAGGTCCTTTAAGTCCTTAGACAGCAGTTCCACATGTTCTGAAACGGCGTCAAAAACGGCTTTGTCCTTGTAGAAAACAAGGCCATCGTCATACCGAGCGTCAAAATCATAGCCGTCCCTTCGGAAATTGGCAAAATCCGGGAGCCATTCTCGGCTGATAAAACCCGCCTTATTCCCGAAAAACTTGCCATAGACACACTGCCCGCTTCTTGCAATGGGACCCTTCCATTCCCACGGACCGTCCACGCCTTCGGCAAACCACAGCTCTCTGGGGCAGCATTCCTCAACGGAAAAGCCGGGGATTTGATTCGCGAAAAAGGGAAGAAAGCCCACGTCCTCCACAAGCCGGATCACATCGTCCGCGGAACGGATTTGAAACATATGCCCGCCCATTTGATCACCTCACGCCATTTGTTTTTGATGCCCTATTGTAACATAAAAAGCAGTCAAAAACAACGCGCACAGGCACCAAATCACCGGCTCCGTCACCGCTACGCCCAAATATCCGATAGTGGGCACCAGTACAGCCGCGGAGATGATCTTGACCACCAATTCAATGGTGCTGGAGAGCACCGGCAGCACCTTATGCCCCATGGCCTGCATGGAGTAACGCAGGATAAACAGGGCTCCAAGCGGGAAGAAACACGCGGTACT
>CANRQC010000050.1 GCA_947632695.1 uncultured Oscillospiraceae bacterium
TTTTGTTATTTTGTCTTGCTTTTCCCCAGATGGTGCTGTATAATAAGGACAGCCATTTGCAATCAATAAGAGGAAGGGAGGGCTTTTTCGATGGAATCGGAATACATCATCGAAATGCTCAACATCAGAAAAGAGTTTCCCGGTATCGTCGCCAACGACGATATCACCCTCCAGCTCCGCCGGGGGGAGATCCATGCGCTGCTGGGGGAAAACGGCGCGGGGAAATCCACCCTGATGAGCGTCCTGTTCGGCCTTTACCAGCCGGAGAAGGGCGTTATCAAGAAAAACGGCGAAGTCGTCAAGATCAACAACCCCAACGACGCCACCGCGTTGAAGATCGGCATGGTCCATCAGCACTTCAAGCTGGTGGAGGTATTCACGGTGCTGGACAATATCATCCTGGGCGCCGAGGATACCAAGCTGGGCTTCCTTCAGAAGAAGGCCGCCCGGGCCAAGGTGGAGGCCCTGTCCCAAAAGTATGGCCTGAACGTGGATCTGGACGCCAAGGTGGAGGACATCTCCGTGGGTATGCAGCAGCGTACCGAGATTTTGAAGATGCTCTACCGGGACAATGAGATCCTCATCTTCGACGAGCCCACCGCCGTGCTGACCCCCCAGGAGATCGACGAGCTGATGGAGATCATGCGGGGCTTCGCCAAGGAGGGCAAGTCCATCCTCTTCATCACCCACAAGCTCAACGAGATCATGGCCGTGTCCGACCGGGTGACGGTGCTGCGGAAGGGCCGCTATGTGGGCACCGTGAACACCAAGGACACCAACAAGCAGGAGCTGTCCAACATGATGGTGGGCCGCCCGGTGCAGCTCCAGGTCCAGAAGGGGGAGGCCCATCCCGGCGAGACCATTCTGGATGTGCAGGGCCTGGTGGTCCCCTCCAAGGTCCATAAGAACAACGCCGTCAAGGGCGTCTCCTTCCAGGCTCACGCCGGGGAGATCCTGTGCATCGCGGGCATCGACGGCAACGGCCAGAGCGAGCTGGTCTACGGCATCACGGGCCTGGAAAAGGCCAGCGCCGGGAAAATCACCCTCTGCGGCGTGGATATTTCCAAGGCCACCATCCGCCGCCGCAGCGACGCCGGCATGAGCCACATTCCCGAGGACCGGCACAAGCACGGCCTGGTGCTGGACGACACCCTGGAAAACAACCTGGTGCTCCAGACCTTCCGGCAGGACCGGTTCCAGACCATGGGCTTTATCAAGCGGGACGCGGTCCGTTCCTATGCGGAGAAAATCATCGATCAGTACGACGTCCGCTCCGGCCAGGGTCCTGTCACCATTGCCCGGAGCATGTCCGGCGGCAACCAGCAGAAGGCCATCATCGGCCGGGAGATCGACCGGGAGAATCCTCTGATCATTGCGGTCCAGCCCACCCGGGGCCTGGACGTGGGCGCCATTGAGTACATCCACGCCCAGCTGGTGGCCCAGCGGGACGCCGGAAAGGCGGTGCTCCTGGTGAGCCTGGAGCTGGACGAGGTCATGAACCTGTCCGACCGGATCCTGGTGATGTACGAGGGCGAGATCGTGGGCGAGTTGGACCCCAAGAAGACCACCGTGGCGGAGCTGGGCCTGTACATGGCCGGCGCCAAGCGGGATAAGTAAGGAGGCGGCGAAAAATGAAAGAAAAATCCCCTCTGCTCCAGCGGGAGGGCGCCAAGACGGTGCTTTCCTCCATCCTTTCCATTCTGATCGGCCTGGTTTTCGGCTCCATTCTGGTGCTGATCGTGGCCTTCACCAGTGAGAGCATCTCGCCCAAGGGTGGACTGGAAGGCGTGTCGCTGGTGTTCCTGGGCCTGTTCAGCACCGGCCGGGACGCTGCCGGCGAGTTGTCCTTCGGCTTTAACCCCACCAGCATCGGCAATATGCTCTTCCGGGCCATCCCCCTGCTGATGACGGGCCTTTCCGTGGCGGTGGCCAACAAGACGGGCTTGTTCAACATCGGCGCCCCGGGGCAGTACCTGATGGGCACCTGGGCCTCCCTGACCGTGGCCCTCTCCATTCCCACCAGCGTGGTCCCCTCCTGGATCGTCTGGACCCTGGCGCTGCTGGCCGGCATGCTGGCGGGCGCCATCTGGGGCGCGATCCCCGGCTTCCTGAAGGCCACCCGGAACATTAACGAGGTTCTGGCCTGCATCATGACCAACTGGATCGCGGCGAACCTGGTCACCTTCCTCTTTGATATCAGCGACCTGAAAAACGGCGCCGAAGCCGGCAAGGTGGGCTATATCAAACCCACCACCGCCAACGGCGTGGCCACCGCCAAGCTGGGCCTGGACAAGCTGCTGCCCCAGTCCCAGGTCAACGCCGGCATCCTGGTGGCCATCCTCATCGCCATCGGCATCTACATTTTAATGAATAAGACCACCCTGGGCTATGAGTTGAAGGCCTGCGGCAGCAACCGCCACGCCGCCCGGTACGCCGGCATCAACGACAAGCGGAACATCGTGCTGTCCATGGCCATCGCCGGCTCCATGGCCGGCGCCGGCGCGGCGCTGTACTGGCTCTCCGGCAACACCGAGTTCTTCTGGTCCACCTATCAGTCCCTGCCGGCGGTGGGCTTCAACGGCATCCCCGTGGCCCTGCTGGCGGCCAACAGTCCCATCGGCGTGATCTTCACCGCCATCTTCATGTCCCTGCTGAACATTTGCGGTACCCAGCTGAAAAACCTGACGGCCTTCAACGAGTACATTACGGACATCATTATCGCGGCCATCGTCTACCTCAGCTCCTTCACCCTGATCATTAAAATGTGGCTGAGCAGCCGGGGCAAGAAGAAGACCGCCGAACCCGCCCCCGCTCCCGCTGCCGCCGGGGAGAAGACCGGAAAGGAGAATGGAAAATGACATTCTTATTGCAGCAGACTTTGATCTACACCATTCCGCTGCTCATTGTGGCTCTGGCGGGCATCTTCGCGGAGCGCAGCGGCGTCATTAACCTGGCCCTGGAAGGCATTATGATTATGGGCGCCTTCGTGGGCGTGCTGACGGTCTATCTGCTCCAGGAGGCGGGGATCTTCACCAAGGACAGCGGCCAGCTGGTCATGCTCCTGGCCCTGGGAGCCGCGGCCCTGATGGGCGCGGTGTTCTCCCTGCTGCTGTCCTTCGCGGCCATCAACCTCCGGGCGGACCAGACCATCGGCGGCACGGCCCTGAACCTGCTGGCCCCGGCCCTGACGTTGTTCTTCATCAACATCCTCACCAGCCAGAATGTGCTGGGCATGTTCACCGGCGACTCCGCCTCCTGGTTCATGATCAAAAAGACCGACCTGGGCTTTGATCGGGGCGCGGATCTGGGCGTCCTGGGCGGCACCTTCCTGGACAAGTTCTACCTGACCACCTACATCTGCATCGTGCTGTATGTGGTGCTGTCCATCATCCTGTATAAGACCAAGTTTGGCCTTCGGCTCCGGGCCTGCGGTGAAAATCCCCAGGCGGCGGATTCCCTGGGCATCAACGTCTACGTCATGCGCTATGCCGGCGTCACTATTTCCGGCGCCCTGGCGGGCATCGGCGGCTTTGCCTTCGCCCTGACCACCGCCAACTGCTCGTCCAACGGCGACGTGGCCGGCTTCGGCTTCCTGGCGTTGGCCGTGATGATCTTCGGCAACTGGAAGCCCCTGAACACCGCCCTGGCGGCCTTCCTCTTCGGCTTCTGTAAGTGTATCGCCGCCGCCTACTCCACCATCGATATCAATGGCGACGGGGTGTACCTCCTCCGGGACATCGGCATCAACCCCAATATCTATCGGATGCTGCCCTTCATCATCACCCTGGTGGTCCTGGCTTTCACCTCCAAGAAGTCCCGCGCCCCCAAGGCCGAGGGCGTCCCCTACGACAAGAGTACCCGTTAAACCCCGCGTTTTCAACCGCAACCATGGCCCCCGCCGTCCGGCGGGGGCCAAAATAAGGAGATTTTTCATGACAACGCTTTATTTTGTCCGCCACTGCCAGCCCAATTACCACAACCTGGACGATAGGAATCGGGAGCTGACCGCCAAGGGTCTGGCCGACCGGCCCAAGGTGACGGCGTTTTTTGAAGACAAATCCATTGACTTGGTGCTGTCCAGCCCCTATAAGCGGGCGGTGGACACCGTGGCGGAATTTGCCGAGAAAAAGGGCCTGCCCATTGCCCTTGTCCCGGACTTCCGGGAGCGGAAGGTCACCGACGGGTGGCTCCAGATGGATTTCACCACCTACTCCCACAATCAGTGGATGGACTTTGACTATCGTCTTCCCGGCGGGGAGTGCCTCCGGGAGGTCCAGGCCCGGAACGTGGCGGCCATCGACCGGGTTTTGGAGAAATATCCGGGGAAGAATATCCTCATCGGCAGCCACGGCACCGCCATGTGTACAATATATAATTATTATGACCCGAGCTTTGGCTATGACCAATTTCTGATCGTCAAGGTCCATAAGCCCTGGGTCATGCGCTTCACCTTCGACGGTAAAACCTGCGTGGACATTCAGTCCTACGACCCCCTGGCTTAATACGCCGCTCCCAGGGCAGTTCGCCGTAAAACAGTAAAAGACGCCCGCGCGCCGGAGAGCCGGCGCGCGGGCGGTCAATCTTTCGATATGCAATGGGAATTGATTACTCAATCTGTTTCGATAAAGGTCTTGGAAACAATGCCGTCCGTAAAATCAAGAATCAGCCATTCGCAGTCGATACCAAACGCCCGATCCGGCCCCATGTAGTACACATAACGGTCATCCGCATTAAATGCTCCGTAGTTGTTATTGTTCTCTCCCAACAGCGCGATGACCTCTTCCTCGGTCATTCCAACAAGTTCGTGCTTTTTGAGTAGATCATCGACGATTGCCGTGCGTTTTTCCGGATCGTCCAGCCATTTGGACGTGCTGAACGTGTGATTCCGGTTATAGACAGTAATTGCGTTACTTGCGATCGCGCCTGCAATGATGATCCCGAGGATCACAACGATCGCAACGCCGAAAGCGATATAATTGACGCGCTTTGCTTTTCGCATCTCTTTTTCATCGATCATTTTCCGCGCCTCCATATGCTGAGATTTATCGAACAGCCGCCCACTCGATATAGACAATTATACCACCTAAATGTGAAGAAATCAACTGCCCGTTCAGACGGTTTATCGTATTTTTCGCGACATTTGCCCGCCCCAAGCGCGGGCGTTTTATATGCCCTTCACCAGGCCCCGGAGCCAGGCCGCGTCCTCCCGGCTCACCACCCCAAAGAGGACCAGGCAGCTGCCCCAGACCGCCAGATAGGCCAGCAGCCGCAGCGCCGGGGGCGCCACTTGGGTCCCCGCCAGGACGGCCAGGGCCGTGGCGGCGGCGGTAAAGGCGGGAATGTGAAAGGCAATCCGGCACCGGCTGATTTTCAGCAGCAGCCGGAGGCTAAGGGCAAAATTCAGCAGGTGGGTAATTAGAAAGCTGAAAAAGTAGCCGGCCATGCCGTATTTCGGCAGCAGCAGGAACAGCAGCGCCACATCCATGGAATTGGTGAGAATGTTGTAGCGCACGCAGGCGCGCTGCTGGCCCAGACCCTTGGTCATGGCGTCGGTGATGGCGTCGCAGTAGAGCATGGGCCCCAGGGGCGCGAACCACCGCAGATATTGCCCCGCCTGGGTGCTGCCGTAGAGGGCCTGGCACAGCTCTGGGGCCAGCAGGAACAATACCCCGGCGAAAAAGGAGCCGTAGAGCATGGCGGCCCGGAGACTTCGGCCCACCAGATACCGAATCCTGCGCCGGCTGTCCGCCGCCGCGCACCGGGCCAGCTCCGGCAGCAGCAGCTCCGCCAGGCCGAACAGGATCGCCGCCGGGAACATGAGCACGGGGAATACCATGCCGCTGACCATACCAAAGGCCGCCAGCGGGGACGCCTCCCCGGGATAGAGGGCCAGCCGTTTGGGGACCATCAGGTTTTCGGCGGTGGAGATGCCGGATTTCAGATCATCCGCCAGGGCCAGGGGCACCGCCGTTCGCAGCAGGGGCTTTGCTACTCTGATCGGCTCTCCCGGACGGCGGCCCTCCCGAAGCCGCAGGGTCAGCAGGGCCAGGAAGGTCAGCACCGACCCGGCGCCGCTGCCCAGCACCACCGCCTGGCAGGAGAGGCCCGGGTCCCCTCTGGCCCAGAGGGTCAGGGCGGTCATGGTCACCGCCATGGAGCAGAGCTGCTCCGCCACCTCCACCGCCGCCAGGGAGGCGATCCGATTGGCGGCGGTAAAGTATCCCGTCAGGCATCCGCACAGGCAGATCACCGGCAGGAAGCTGGCGTACAGCCGCAGGGCCCCCAGGGCCGCCGGGTCCCCGATCCACCGACTTGCCAGCGCCGGCGCGGCCAAGAAAAGGCCCAGGCTCGCCGCTCCGCCGCAGCACAGGGCATAGAAAAAGCACCCCCGCAGCACCCAGGTGACGTTTTCCGGTTTTTTTCGGCCCAGCTCCCCGGCGGTGAGATACATGGCGGCGGTGCGCACCCCCGCCATGCCGGCGGTGGTGGCCATCATCCCCACGGACAGCACTAGCTGCAGCAGTCCGATCCCCGCCGCGCCGATCTGCCCGGAGAGGTAGACCTGAAACGAGGTGGACACCATCCGAAGCAGCAGATTTACTCCTGTCAGCGCCAGAGCGCTGTAAAAAATCGGCATTCTGCGGCTCACGCGACCACCTCCCGTTCTTCAGAGTATGTCCGAGGGGCAGCAGTTAGAAGAGACAAAATTAGAGTTGTTCTATCCCCACTTTTCAGATAAAAAGGCTATTGCCTTTTTCCCCATTATGTGCTAAAATGCAAAAAGTTGCAATTGGGATAGTTGCGATTACCACTAATTTTTTAAAGGAGGGCGGAGTATGATCTTTGGTAAGCATATCAACCGCTATTACTTAAAATATGCCCTCTGGCTCCTGGTTGGCCTGACGGCCCTGTGGCTGGTGGACTATTTCCAGCTGATCATCCCGGAGATGTACCGCATGGTCATCAACGGCATGAACGAGGGCCAGGTGGAAGTAAACGGCGCCATGATGCCCTTTGACATCGACTTCCTCCTGGATCGGGTGTGTATGCCCCTGGTGGGGGTGATCCTCTCCCTGGTGGTGGGGCGGTTTACCTGGCGGGTGTGCATTTTCGGCTCCGCCATCAAGGTGGAGGCGGACCTGCGCAACGAGATGTTCGGCCATGCCAAGGACCTGTCCTGCCAGTATTACCAGGTCAACAAGGTGGGCAACCTGATGAGTCTGTTCACCAACGATCTGGAGACGGTGCAGGACTGCTACGGCTCCGGCTTTATGATGTTTTTCGACGCTTTGTTTCTGGGCATCATGTCCATCGGCAAAATGCTAATGATGGACCCGCTGCTGACCTTCCTCTCCCTGATCCCCATGCTGCTGCTGCTGGCCAGCGCCACGCTGATCGGCCGGTACATGACCACCAAGTGGAAAAAGCGCCAGGAAGCCTTTTCCGCCCTGTCCGATTTCTCCCAGGAGAGCTTTTCCGGAATCGCCGTCATCAAGGCCTTCGTCAAGGAGGCCAAGGAGCTGATGGCCTTCAAAAAGCTCAATAAGGAGAATGAGGACGCCAACGTGGACTACACCCGGATCTCCGTAATGCTGCGGATTCTGGTGACCCTGTTTGTGGAGAGCGTGATCTGCGTGATCCTGGGCTACGGCGGCTACCTGGTGTACAAGGGCAGCTTCAATGCCGGTCAGCTGGTGGAGTACATCGGCTACTTCAACTCCGTGGTCTGGCCCATCATGGCCGTGTCCGAGCTGATCGACATGACCAGCCGGGGCCGGGCCTCCCTGAACCGGATCAGCGAGCTGCTGGACACCAAGCAGGACGTGGTGGACCGGGAGGACGTCACCGATCTGGGCCCCGTGAAGGGCGGCATTGAGTTTAAGCATCTGACCTTCCGCTATCCCGACGGGGAGTACGATGTGCTGAAGGACGTGACCTTTACCATTCAACCCGGTCAAAATGTGGGCCTGGTAGGCCGCACCGGGGCGGGGAAGACCACCCTGGTGGACCTGATCCTGCGGACCTACAATGTGCCGGACGGCACCATCTTCATCGACGGCCGGGACGTGAACACCGTGCCCATCCGCCAGGTGCGGGACGGCTGCGCCTATGTGCCCCAGGACAATTTCCTGTTCTCCGACACCATTGCCAACAACATTGCCTTCGGCGTGGACCAGGCCCAGGAGTCCGAGATCGAGAACGCCGCCAAAATGGCCGACGTGGACGACAACATCCGGGAGTTTGCCAATGGCTATGAAACGGTCCTGGGGGAGCGGGGCGTCACCGTCTCCGGCGGGCAGAAGCAGCGGATCTCCATCGCCCGGGCGCTGATGCGGCAAGCCCCCATCCTGATTTTGGACGACTCGGTCTCCGCCGTGGATACCAGCACCGAAAAGACCATCCTGGAAAACCTCCGGGCCACCCGGGCGGGCAAGACCACCATTCTCATTGCCCACCGGATCTCCACCATCGAGGGAATGGATCAGATCCTGTTCCTGGACGATGGCAATCTGGTGGCCGTGGGGACCCACGCCCAGCTCTACGCCCAGTGCGATTCCTACCGGAAAATGGTGGATCTGCAGCGGCTGGAGGAGGAAGGAGGAGAATACGCCAATGCGTGAATACTTGCCAATCCTCATCGTCGGGGCCATCATCGGCGCCTTTGCCGCCGCCTTCTGCCTGGCCTACGCCGCCATCAAGAACAAGAAGGAGACCATGGGCTTCGACCGCCACATGGAGGACGGGGAGCTGGCTCTGCGGCTGCTGAAGTACGCCAAGCCCTACTGGAAGGACTTCGTGCTGGTGCTGGTCATCATGCTGTTCTCCATTGTCTACGATCTGCTGTCCCCCATTCTGGTGGGCCGGATCGAGAAGATCGTGGCGGGGGAGTTTGAACTGAGCTATCTGTTCACCCTGGTGGCAGTCTACGCCGGCATTTTGGTGGTGAGCCTGGTGTGTACCTATTTCCAGGCTATCATCCTCCAGAAAACGGGGCAGAAGATCCTCTCCCAGCTCCGGCTGGACGTGTTCACCCACATCGAAAAGCTGTCCCACGAGCAGCTGAACAACATCCCCGTGGGCAAGCTGGTGACCCGTGTCTGCAACGACACCAACGCCATCTCCATGATGTTCACCAACATCCTGGTGACCATGGTGAAGAACTGCATGGTGGTGGTGGGCGTCCTGGGGGCCATGCTGGTCCTCAACTACGCCCTGACGCTGATGGTGCTGTGCTTTGTGCCCTTCGTGCTGCTCTTTACCGTCATTTTTCGGAAATTTTCCCGCCGGGTCTACCGGGTGGTGAAGGACCGGACCACGGACATCAATACCTACCTGTCCGAAAACCTCTCCGGCATCAAGGTCACCCAGATCTTCAACCGGGAGGAGAAAAAGAACCGGGACTTCCTGGAAAAGAGCGAGGCCCTGAAAAAGGCCAAGCAGAACCAGATCTTCGTCTTCGGCATTTTCCGGCCCATGGTGTACATGCTCTACATCAGCTCCGTGCTGTGCCTGCTGTACATGGGCGGCCGGGGGGCCATCGGCAACTGGGTCCTCTTCGGCCAGCCCATCACCAGCGACATCATTGTCACCTTCTACCTCTATGTTTCCCGGTTCTTTAACCCCATCCAGGCCCTGGCGGAGCAGTTCAACTTCCTGCAGAGCGCCTTCGCCTCGGCGGAGAAGATCTTCACGGTGCTGGACATGGTGCCGGAGATCGTGGACGAGCCGGACGCCATCGAGCTGGAGCATATCGAGGGCGAGATCGAATTTAAGGACGTGTGGTTCTCCTATAAGCCCGGCGAATGGGTCCTGAAGGGCGTGTCCTTCCATGTCATGCCCAAGCAGACCGTGGCCTTTGTAGGGGCCACCGGCGCGGGCAAGACCACCATCCTCTCCCTGATCTGCCGGAATTACGACATTCAGAAGGGCCAGATCCTCATCGACGGCATCGACATCCGTCACATCAAAATCTCCTCTCTGCGCAAGCACTTCGGCCAGATGCTCCAGGATGTGTTCCTGTTCTCCGGCACCATCCGGAGCAACATCCTCCTCCGGGAGGAGGGGATCACCGACGAGCAGGTGGAACAGGCCTGCCACTATGTCAACGCCGACTCCTTCATCCACAAGCTGGAAAACGGCCTGGACGAGGTGGTGCGGGAGCGGGGCAACAACTTCTCCGCCGGTCAGCGGCAGCTGCTCAGCTTTGCCCGGACCATCATCCACCGCCCCGAGGTAATGATCCTGGACGAGGCCACCGCCAACATCGATACCGAGACGGAAGTGCTGATTCAGGACTCCCTGGAGCGGATGAAGAACATCGGCACCATGCTGATCGTGGCCCACCGGCTCTCCACCATTCAGCATGCGGACAACATCATTCTGCTGTCCCACGGCCGGATCATGGAGCAGGGCACCCATCAGGAGCTGCTTCACCTCCATGGCCGGTACTACCAGCTCTACACCCTGCAATACAACAAAGAACAGCTCCAGGCCGGGGCCAGGAGCTGAAAGGCGAAATAGGAATCCGGCGCTTCCCGCCAGAAGGGAAGCGCCGGATTTTTCACAATTCAATTCAGCCGGAGCGGTCCTAAGGGCCGGGTCGGGTCAGCCGCCCTCCTCCGGCTGTTGCTGTTGTTGCTGCTGTTGGTCCAGCGCGGCGTCGGCGGCGGAGATGGGCCGCAGCACTCCGTAGTCATTGTACCGGGTGTCGTTGGTCTCGGTGATGAATACCAGGTTGATGGCGGTGTCCGCCACCCCGGAGAGCTGGGCCTGGGTGGCCACGTCCGCCGCCGCCACATTTTCCAGGTACAGCCTTGCCCGTCCCTGGGGCAGGGTAAAGACGCCGGGGGTGGTGACAAAGGAGACGGCGAAGGTGGTGGTGGAGCAGGAGGAGACCAGGTTGGCCGCCGCCTCCGCCAGGGCCTGGTTCCGGTCCCCGTCGAAGATGATGTCGTCGGTATCGGGGAAGCGGAACTCGGAGAACACCACCTCGTCAAAGCCCAGATTTTTCAGCTCGGACACGATCTGCATCAAATAGGTGATGGTGCCGCTCTTGGAGGGGTCGAAATAGTAGCAGCCGTCGTCGTCAGACCAGAGGTAGGCCCCGCTGGACACGGGCAGGCCAACTTCGGTGTGTTCGATCAGGTAGGCCCGATCCCGGAAGGCGGGGATCCGGGCAATGAGGTACATATCCCGTTCCTTCAGGTACTGGATCAGGTCCTCTACCGCGGAGGGGCTTACATCCGAGGATGTTTGACCCAGCCGGGAGGTATAGTAGAAGTAGCCCCAGCTGCTCTTCATGTCCAGCATCACCGGGGTTCCGGTGGGGAAGGTCTCCACCTGCCGCCGGATCTCACTTAGATCTGAGGACAGGGCATCGCCGTCGGCGTAGAATCCCATCAGCTGCACCAGCTCCGTGCTGGTATTGATGGCGTTCTCTCCCTCGTTATAGTAGATGGAAACGGTTTCCAGCGGCTCCGGCGGCACGGCCAGCTCTCCCTGGACGTTGTTCCAGGACAGGGAAAAGTCCAGCTTGGCCCCTTCGTCGGAGTAGACCACGTACCGTTCCAGCCAGACCAGCCACACCAGCCAGGCCACGGCGGCCACCAGGACCAAAATCAGCCCCGCGTAGCACAGTCCCCGCAGAAATCGCCGCATACGGTAGGGAATATTCATCTGTTCCTCCTTCCGGCGGTAAGGCAGCGCCATTCCTCCTTGGCCCGGCGCTCTGTAACAGCCAGTCCCGCCTGGGCCAGCGCCGCCTCCACCTGATCCAGCCGACTGTCCAGGATCCCGGAGCAGATCACAGCCGCCCCCTCCGCCAGAAGCTCCGGCAGGAGTGGCGCCAGAGCGATAATGACGTCCGCTACAATATTCACCAGCACCAGGTCCCACTTTTTTTCGGCAAGCCGCCGCCGCAGGGTAGCGTCCTCCACCACGTTTCCGGTGAAAAATTCCAGCCGGGGGGCGGTGAATCCGTTCCGCTCACCGTTTTCCCGGCCAGCGTCCCGGGCCTTGGGATCGATGTCCACGCCCAAGGCGTGGCTTGCGCCCAGGGCCAGCGCCGTGATGGAAAGGATCCCGCTGCCGCTGCCCAGGTCCAGGCAGTCCGCCCCGATCAGGTCCCGGGTCTCCATGGCCTCCATTACCATCTGGGTGGAGGGGTGGGCCCCGGTACCGAAGGTCAGGCCCGGATCCAGGATCACAGGGATCCGCCCGGCGGGCGCTTTCTCTGCGAGCCAGTAGGGCAGGACGATCAGCTTGTCCCCAACCTCCAGCGGGGGATAGCTGTCCTGCCAGCGGGTTTCCCAGTCCGCGTCCCCCAGGGTCTTCACCGTCAGAGGAAGCCCCTGGGCCCGGACCAGCCGCTCCAGTCGGGCCCGGGCGGCGGTATCGGCGTCCTCCAGGTACAGCCGCACCTGACAGAGTCCTTCCAGCTGCTTGGCAAGGTTGGGGTCAATGTAGTCCCAGCAGGCCCGGTTCTCCTCCAGAAAGCCCTCAAGCTCCGCCTGATCCTCAATGATCAGCTCGTCGAAGCCGGCGGCGGTCAGGAGCGCCGCCACATCCTCCACCGTATCCGGTTTCGCGCCTACGGCAAATTCCAACCAAGCCATGCTAGTCCTCCGAAAAAACACAGTTTCCGGCTTTTCCGCCGGTCAGCACCATTGTAGCGCAAAACCGGGGAAATGACAACCACGAAACTGTGAATTTTTTTCCGGGCATCTAGCATTTTCCCGGGAGATGGAGTATAATAGTGCCAATTCGGTCAAAAATGCTTGCCGCGGCCCTTCCCGGCCGCCAAAGGAGGCAGTGCCATGAATCCCTGGAACTATACAACGATTTCTTTTCCCCTTTTTGGGCTGGAGCTGGATCCCCCCAGGAGCATCTCCCTGGGACCGTTGACCCTGCATTTTTACGGTATCATCATCGCCACGGGCCTGGTGCTGGCGGTGCTCTACTGCTGCCGCCGGTGCCAGGAATTCGGCATCGACGCGGATACGCTGACGGACGGGGTCCTCTACGTCACCCCCTTCGCCCTGATCTGTGCCCGGATCTATTACTGCGTCTTCGCTTGGGAGGAATTTGCCGGCGATCCCATCAGCGTGTTGTATATTTGGCAGGGCGGCATCGCCATTTACGGCGGCGTGCTGGGCGCGGCCTTAGGCGCGGCAGTGTTCTGCCGGTGGCGGAAGATCTCCTTTCCGGCGACCCTGGACCTGGTGTCCCTGGGCCTGCTCATTGGCCAGGCCATGGGCCGCTGGGGCAACTTCTTCAACCGGGAGGCCTTCGGGGCCGCGACAGACCTTCCCTGGCGGATGGGTCTGTTTAACCAGGTGACCGGGGCGTATGAATACTACCACCCCACCTTCCTCTATGAATCCCTGTGGAACATCGCCGGCTTCGTGCTGCTCCACTTCCTGTCCAAGCGCCGGAAATATGATGGCCAGACCGCCCTGGGCTATGTTGCCTGGTACGGCTTGGGCCGGGCCTTTATCGAGGGCCTGCGGATGGACAGCCTCTACTGGGGCCCCTTCCGGGTGAGCCAGGTGCTGGCGGCGGTGAGCTGCCTAATGGCCACGGCGGTGCTGCTCTACCAGGCGTTCCGCGTTCATGACCCGGAGAAGATGTTTGTAGCACGGGTGAAGGCGAAAAAAGCCGCCGCCGAAGGGGCGGCGGAAGAGGCCTCTAAAGAGCCGGCGGAAGAAGCTGTAGAAGAACCGAAGAATGAGCCAGCCGAAGAACCGGCGGAAGAAATAACGAAAGAATCGGCGGAAGAGGCCCCGGAAGCCTCGACCGAGGCGGCCCCGGAAGGGGACGCCCCGGCGCCGGAGGAGGATGCCCCCTCCGGCGGGGACTAGCGCCTCACTTTTCCCAATTTCCCAGCACGGACAGCACCTGCCGGCAGTGTTCCTGCTCCAGCTGGGCCAGCCGTGCGAAGACCGGGCCGTACTCCGGGTCTCCGGAGAGCTTTTCATAAGCGGCGGCGGCCTTTAA
>CANRQC010000051.1 GCA_947632695.1 uncultured Oscillospiraceae bacterium
TCCTACATCTCCGGTTTTTATAATCCTCTCAGGCCCCACTCCCATAACCATGGCCTGCCCCCAAACCAGGCTGAATCTATTTTCTTCCAGAATTTCGCTTGTCCACTTTATTGACTATAGTTCAGTATTATAATCGTCCGCTCGTTCTTGCCTTATTTCCATACAAGCACCGCCTTTTTAGAAAACGTCAACCTCCGATTTATCGAGCAATCGTCTACTCAATATATAACATTATATCATCCAAATGTTAAAAATCTACAACTCATTAAGCACATTTGTTTACTAAATTAATCTTTTCTAAAATTTTTATCGAAGTTTAGTGATAAATTGTATTTTATTATATGTCCATCTAATCAGTTCTTTGCGCCGCAGCAAACAAGGAAAGCGCCGGGCCGGGTCAACATTGAAGCGCCCCCTGTCAAGTAGACAGTGAAAAAAGCAAAAACAAATGAGTGGAGATTCCACCCTGCTGCGCAGCAGGGTGGAATTTTTCACGCGGCGGCGCGATGGAACTCCATCGGCGTCATGCATTTTAGCCTCTGCTGGTAGCGTTTGTTGTTATAAAAATGAAGATAACGCTCGATTGACGAAATTTTCCACGCCCATTTTTTGCGTCGCAGTAGACAAAGAAATACGGCGTGCGGGCGTGACCTCTACTTGGTTTCATTTTCACCCAAGAGACAATCATAGTCGGCAAAATGAAAAATGATGAGGTTGCGGGATTATTGCTGAATACAGTTGAGGAATCAGGAAAGAAGTGGTATAATACAAAATAATACATATTGCGGGGATGAAGCCAATGGCCGCAAGTTATAAAGCTCATCAAGCTTGACGCCGGGTCAGAAACAAGGAGGGACAAGGAACCATGTCAACAAGCTACTTCATATACACCGAAGCCTTTATCGACGATAAATGGGTTTGCATCAATCCCACCTTTGAGAAGGAAGGGAAACGGTGCCCTGCGATGACATATGAGAGCGGATCAAGGACCTATTTTGGCCAGACCGCAAATAAGATCGAGGAAATCGGCGGTGCTCTGCGATTCGATGATTTGTCGGTTGAATTGCAGACAAGCTATGAGAGATGCCGAGATAGTGAGTTCGTAAGAATCCTGTCCGCCGAGGTCGACGCCATGCGAGGCTGCATGCCGTCGGGACAAGCCCACGAGCGCCATGGAATTGTATTAAAGGACTCCGTGTTTGCTTATGAATCCGGTAATGTAGAGGAACTCTATGAATCGATCACCCCGGGAGAATACGCAAAGTTGGACGATGTGGGCAAGCAGCTCTATCAGTACTACGAATGGGACGATCCTATGGGCTGGTTCGTTTATTTCAAAGAGATCCTGGAGCATGTGCAGTGGCAGATTTATGATTGGCAGAGCGTTTACGGAGATGAAGCAATCAACAAGTGCCGGGTAGTTGCGCTGGTGTTCTGAGCGAATATTCGGAATGGATGCTTGTCCACTGAATATTAAACCGCCTACCACTTTGCTTGATTACTTCAGAAAACAGGGTTAATTCAATACCAAATGAGCGGTGAAGATGATGAAATCAATAGTATACAACAAGCTAGTCCGTGATCGAATTCCGGAGATTATAGAATCTTCCGGAAAAACATGTACAACGGAGATTCTTTCTCCGGAAGATTATCTCCGTATGATCGATACCAAGCTGGATGAAGAGCTTGCGGAATACCATAAGGATAAGAATATCGAAGAACTTGCCGATTTGTTGGAGGTTATTCGTGCCGCGACGGTCGCAAGGGGTTACACGCTGGAGGATTTGGAGTGGGTGCGGGCTGAAAAGGCTGCCAAGCGTGGCGGCTTTGAGAAGCGCATTCTCCTGAAAGAAGTATACGAGGACTGAGGTGACTCTCCATGCCTGAATACAGATCAGCCTCCGGCAGCGCGGCCGAGGATCTGTTCATAGACCTTTTCGCGGATACCTTCGGAGCAGAAAAAGCCGGGTATCTATATTCACAGTACCCGTTTTACGATATTTATCAGAATGCCCGCTTTGCCGATTTCGTCCTGGAAAACGGCGCGACCCGCGTGGCCATTGAGATCGACGACGAGGCCTCCCACAATCCGCGGCTGGTATCGCGGGACAAGTTCTATGATGATCTTCTGAAACAAAACAGCATGATTCACCTAGGCTGGGATGTGTACCGCTGGGCGGTCCGGCAGATGCAGAAGCAGCCGGAAAGTGTGAAGGACGAGCTGCGCGTGTTCCTCGGCAGCGATCCGCGCTTCAAAGAGATCGAGGACTATCTGCCCACCCAGCAGGGGCGGGCTCTGAAAGCCGATCAACTGGAACTCCGGGAGTATCAGCAGGAAGCGCTGGATTCTCTGGAGGCCATGCGGCAAAACCGGGAGACCATCGCCCTGCTATACCATGCAACCGGTACAGGCAAAACCGTGACCGCAGTCATGGACGCAAAACGCTGTGGCGGCCGGGTACTGTTTGTGGCGCACACGATGGAGCTGGTCAACCAGGCCTACAACACCTTTCGTGACCTGTGGCCGGAAGTGACTGTCGGCAAGTTCGTGGACAATCTCAAGGAGCCGAATGCCCACGTGGTGTGCGGCAGCATCCAGAGCGTGGCGCTGAATCTGGATCAGTTCCGGGAGGACGCTTTCGACTATCTGATCATCGACGAGGCGCATCACGCCTCCGCGGATACATATCAGAAGGTGCTGGCCTATTTCAAGCCGCGGTTTACCCTGGGGCTGACCGCCACGCCGGAGCGGGCAGACGATGTAAACATCCTGGAGATTTTCAAGAACACCGCCCATAAGCTGGATATCCAGACCGCTGTGGAGATCGGGGCGCTGGTGCCGGTCCGCTGCATCCGCATCCATACGAACATCGACATGACCAAGGTGCGCTTCAACAGCGTCCAGTACAATATCCGTGATCTGGACGTGAAGATCTGCGTAACCGAGCGCAATCAGCTGATCGTGGATACCTGGCTGGACTATGTAAAGGACAAACGCACCGTCGTGTTCTGCGCCTCCGTGAAGCATGCCGAGCAGATTGCGGAGCTGTTTCGGGCGGCGGGCGTTGCCGCGATCGCCGTATCCGGCAGCATGAAAACCTCCGAGCGCAACGAGCAGCTTGCCAAGTTTGCCGGCGGTGAAATCAAGGTGCTCTGCGCCTGTGATTTGCTGAATGAGGGCTGGGACTGCCCGCAGACGGAAGTGCTGTTCATGGCACGTCCCACCATGTCAAAGGTTCTGTACACCCAGCAGCTTGGCCGCGGCATGCGCACGTCGGAGGGCAAGGACCATTTGATGGTCTTCGACTTTGTGGATAATGCCAGCCAGTACAATATGCCCTATTCCATGCACCGCCTGTTCAAACTGAGCGAGTACCATGCGGGCGGCACGGTGGTCGGCAAGAAGGGGCAGCGCGAGACTGAGGACGATCTGTACCGCAAAGGCGAAAAGCCGGACGCGATCATTGACTATCCCGTGGACGCCACCGATTACGAGCTGGTGGATATCTTCAACTGGCAGGAAGAGGCCGCCGGGATGATCTCTCAGATGGAGTTCGTGCGCCGGGTGGATGTGCAGACCGAGACGATCGAGCGCTATGTGCGAGAGGGAAAGCTGGTGCCGGATCTGGTCGTGCCCATGAGCGAGCATCGCGCCTTCAAGTATTTCAAGGAGGAAACGCTCCGGGCGTATGCGGAACAGTATGGCTGGAAGCTCATCGACGACAGCAACCGCAAGCAGCTTTTCATGGAAATGGTCGAGCAAATGGACATGAGCTATTCCTATAAGCCGGTGTTGCTGAAAGCAATCCTGACCTACGCAGACGCTGCCGGGCGCGTAAAGATCAGCGATATTGTCTCCTATTTCCACGGCTTCTATGAAGCCCGCCGCGCCGCGGGCCTGAAGGTGGAGAAAGCAAACAGCATCTTCGCCAAGGGCGGTTACACCGACAAGGAAGCGGAGCGGAATATCCTCTCCAATCCCTTCAAACGCTTCGAGGATATGAATATGATGCGCCACACCAAAACGCTGGGAATCATTGAGGTGGATGGTATGGTTTGGAAAAAGTTAAGTTCCGAGGAGAAGACGCAAATTGAAAAGATTTGCGACCAAAAGATAGAGGAATACTATAACCGCTGAGTTGGGACTGTTTTCCGAAGGAATGAACGGAGGATCAACATGCTGCACGATGGACTATATGAACAGGTAATCAATAAAGGATTGGATACGGAGCTTGCTAATGCGGACAAGCTCAGTCAGACTGCGCCAATTGATACTGCAGAAGCGTCCAAAGTGCTGGCGAAGTATGTAGCCGAAGTCGTTGAACGTGGGCTGGACAATCTCCGTGACAATGGCGGAGACCTCAACGCGCAGGTCGCGCTGACCAATAAGCTCATTACTACTATCCAGGCAGAAACAAAAGAAGCTGACTTCGACTCGCTCTCTGTAGCAGAGCGGGCAGAGCAGCTCCTTGCGCTCTTTGACCGGCAAAACAGCATTTGGGCACTGGATGAGAAAGCAGAAGTTGTGCGTCCAGAGACCTCTATTGCACAATCCAGCCTGTTCACCGGTGCCGTTCACGAGCCGCAGATGTACACCGAGCTCAAAAAAGAGATTATGTCCTGTAATCGGATCGATATGCTGGTGTCCTTTATCAAGTGGAGCGGCCTGCGTCTTATCATGGATGAGCTTATAACCTTCACACAAAAGGGTGGGGAACTTCGGATTATTACGACCTCCTATATGGGCGCGACCGATGTGAAGGCCATCGAGGAGTTGCACAAGCTCCCCAATACGCAGATCAAGGTCAGCTACAACACCAAAGTCACGCGCCTCCATGCGAAGGCTTATATCTTCTATCGGGATACAGGCTTTACGACGGCTTATGTGGGTTCCTCCAATCTCTCCAATGCGGCGTTGACCAGCGGCCTGGAATGGAACACGAAGATCACAAAAAAGGATCTTCCGGAGACCATCGACAAAGTGGCCGCAACATTTGAATTTTACTGGAATGACAAGGAGTTTGAATATTACGACGAGGGACAGCGGGAGCGCCTTGCCCGTGCGCTGCAGGCCGAGAAATACTTTGACAGTAACAACCCTGAAATCTATACCATAGACATCCAGCCTTACTCTTATCAGCAGGAGATTCTGGATAAGCTGGAAGCCGAGCGCACGGTCCGTGGCTATACGCGCAACCTAGTAGTCGCCGCTACGGGCACAGGAAAAACGGTCATTTCTGCATTGGATTACAAGCACTTTCGCAAGCAGAATACAGGACGACCTTGCCGCCTACTGTTTATTGCCCACAGGGAAGAGATCCTCAAACAGAGCCTATATACTTTCCGGGCAGTTCTAAAGGATGCCAATTTCGGAGAGATGTTCGTGGGCAGCTATCGCCCGGACAGCACCGACAACCTGTTCATGTCCATCCAAACCTTCAACGCACAGGACTTCACGTCGAAGACCTCACCGGATTTCTATGATTACATCATCGTGGACGAGTTCCACCATGCGTCGGCTCCCACGTATCAAAAGCTGCTCTCATATTATCAACCGAAGATTCTGCTTGGGTTGACCGCTACGCCGGAACGAATGGACGGCAAGAGCATTCTCGGCTACTTTAACAACCGTATTGCGGCGGAAATCCGCTTGCCGGAGGCTATTGACCGAAAGCTATTGAGCCCTTTCCAGTATTTCGGCGTGACCGATACGGTGGACCTTGACAAGTTGAAGTGGGCAGCAGGTGGCTACGACAAGGGGGAGCTCTCCAAAATCTATACGCTCAGCGGCATGATAGCGAACCGGCGAGCGGACCTGGTTATATCTTCTCTGCTGAAATATGTGACCGACATCGACGATGTCAAAGGCCTGGGCTTCTGCGTTTCGGTGGAGCACGCTGAGTTCATGTGTCGGTATTTCTGCGAACATGGGATCCCGTCTATGTTCCTGACCGGAAGCTCTCAGGATGAAGAACGCCGCAGCGCGAAAGATAGCCTCGTTTCCGGCAAAGTGCGATTCATTTTCGTGGTGGATATCTATAACGAAGGTGTGGATATTCCAGAGGTCAATACGGTCCTGTTCCTGCGGCCAACGGAATCGCTGACAATCTTCCTGCAACAGCTTGGCCGCGGTCTTCGTTTGGCCGAGGATAAAGAATGCCTGACCGTCCTTGACTTTATCGGCCAGGCAAACAGGAAATATAATTTTGAGGACAAATTTGCCGCGTTGCTCTCCAACACAGCCCGCAACGTGTCACGGGAGATCAAGGACGGCTTTGTGTCTGCCCCCAAGGGCTGCTATATCCAGTTGGAGAAAAAGGCAGCAAAATATATCCTCGATAATATCCGTGCTTCCTATGGCAACACCGCAGGCCTAGTGGCGCGTGTTGCTTCCTTTGAGGAAGATACTGGCATGAAACTGAGTCTTGCCAACTTCCTGGACTATTACCATCTCGATCCGCGGAGCATCTACAAGTTCGCAACCTTCTCCCGGCTGTGTGCCCGCGCTGATGTGATCGATGATTTCACAGAACCACTGGAAGAGACGATGACCAAGGCGATGGCAAGGCTGGCAGTGATTGATTCCCGTCGCTGGATCTCCTTCCTGCTGGATTTGCTGCCGCGGCTGGATGATGTGGATTTCCATAAGCTCTCCGACATCGAAAAGCGGATGTTGCAGATGTTTTATATCACGGTCTGGGGCAAGGCTGCTGAAGACTGGAGCAGCGATGAGGTTAAGGATAATCTCTACGCGCTGGCTGATAGTCCAGTGCTGCTCGGCGAGCTAACCGACCTACTGAGATATCAATATGATCGCATTGACTTTATTGACGCTCCGGTA
Organism: uncultured Oscillospiraceae bacterium; assembly: GCA_947632695.1. Lineage (GTDB taxonomy): Bacteria > Bacillota > Clostridia > Oscillospirales > Oscillospiraceae > Faecousia. The sequence continues at coordinate 6,842 of CANRQC010000051.1, forward strand.
GACGTGGGCTTTAACTGCCCGCTGGATCTGCATTGCACCTATACCCGTGACCAACTACTGGTGGCGCTGGATTTCCTAAAGCCTGCCACGGTGCGTGAGGGCGTGAAGTGGCTACCGGATCAGAAGTTGGATGTGTTCTTTGTAACACTAAATAAAGCGGATAAAGACTATTCGCCCACGACTATGTACAACGACTATTCGATCAACGAATGGCTGTTCCACTGGCAGAGCCAAAGCACCACGGCGGAGCATTCTTCTACAGGCCAGCGGTACATCCATCACAGAGAACAGGGCAGCAAGGTGCTGCTGTTCGTCCGCGAGTTCAAGGCCGATCGGATCACCAACGGTGCCGAGGCCTATACCTATCTCGGCACAGCCAGCTACGTGAAGCACGAGGGCGAGAAGCCTATGAATATCACTTGGCGACTGGATGCACCAATCCCGGCGAAGTATTTGAAGAAGACAAACAAATTGGTTGTAGGATAGAGCGCGAAGAATAATAGTCCAAGGGACTTCCTCTGTAATCGCAGTCTATTATCTCTGAACTTCCGTCCTCCTATGTGGAATGTGTTTGTGCTACAAAGGAGGTTCGGAAATGGTGCGGATAAGTTTTGAGGAACTGTACCGTGGCGAGGGCGGCGGAACAAATGAAAACCGAGGGCGACTCTGTGTCGGGGATGACCGACGCGGAGCCGCCCTCTTGTTACGCGGAGGTATGAGATGAAAATCCTAAGCCTCTTATACCTCGCAAATCACGAAAAAGCAAGTTCGCAAACCGAGAATCTGCACGAAAAGGCAAGTTCGCAAACCGAGAATCTGCACGAAAAGGCAAGTTCGCAAACCAAGAATCTGCACGAAAAGGCAAGTTTAAGTTCCTCAAGCGAGGTCATCCCTACATTTTAGGGATGACCTCACGGCCGATGTGTAGCATCCAGCAGCGTAAAAACTGGGGGACCATAGACAAAGAAATGGAATTGACTAATGAACCTCTCACGATGACTGCATCGCAAGGCTTTCGTTTCGCAACAACCTATTTCCTGATAGCAGCATAATACTGGGCGAACGGTATCTGCTCAGCGATGGCTTTGTCCCGAAGCTCGGAGGCAAAGCGTGACCACTCCTCAAATTCAGAAACGGTCATTTTCTTTTTCATATACCTGGCGTAATGCGCCTTATAGGCCCGGTTATAGGTTTGCCATACGGGATCGGTTTTGCATTTGTCATCGTAGCGTTTTCTGGCGCCAACATCCCGGCATGTCTTCTCCGGTTCGTCCGGCAATGGGGCGTCACAGTAGCTGTAGTACTTTCCTCCACGGATCAAAAAGAATCTGCCGCATTGCTTGCACTGGTTGGGAAGATAGCTGTGCTTGATCCCGTTGAAAAGGTCAAAGAACAGGAAGGATTGCAAATCCGTAAAGGAGATCTCCTCGCAGAGGATCGGTTGACGATTCTCATCCTTCAGAACCTTGTAACCAAAGGACTCCATTTGACAGTTTGTTTTTCGGAAGCCCTGACCTTCCGATTTGTTGAACTCTTCAAAACACGCGGCCACATCGTTGGCGCTGGGAAAAGAATTGTTTCTGTTCAAATACTCTGCGATAAATAATTTGAATACAGTGTGTACCGCGATATAGGATTTCAGAAAATCAACATAGCCATCAAAGAAAGCGGTGATAGCACTGTTCAATTCCTGGAGCGATTGCAGCATGTCCGCGTCATATTCCTTCATGCGCGTGGGATCAACCGGGATAAAGCTGGTAAGCCGGATGAAAAGATTTCCGTTGTCCATTTGATCTCCGAAGCCGACAGAAGTGATCGTATCCCAAGTGATCGGAGAATCATCATCGTCATCGCGGCCATCCTCAAAGAAGAAGGTGTGCTCGTTCAGTAGATCGTCAAAGGTCTTGATGGGAAAGGGAATGATCTGATTGTAAGGAGGCAGCTTCTCAAGTAAAGCGTTCAGCTTTGCAAAGACGCGGATGGCGGCATACACATGATCGTTGTAGCGCGTGTAGTCCTCGAAGTCCATTCCATCCGAGAGGATCAATTTTCGTTTCAATGAATGCAAGTCATGGAGCAGATCGCCGGGCGTCTCGGAATTGCCCAGCCCATCGGCGTCCATATTCTCATAAAGATCGGTCGCGTTCAAATACGCTGTCAGAATTTCATTGGCAGCGTATTTATATTTTCCGTTGATATAAACGTCGCTCATCCAAAAGCAGGCCCGAAAAGAAAACATGGCGCCCTCCAAAAAAGTTTTGAAAAATAGATAATGCCCATGGGAAAATAGAGAATGTATTTAAATTATACAACATCTATTGCAAAAGCACAAGAGGGAAGTTAAAATAGATAATGCGATCGCAAGATAAATTATCTATCGAAAAGGAAAGGGCTGATGAAATGAAAGAATCGATCTACAAATCCTATGACGAGCTGCCGCTGTTTCTAAATGCGGAAACGGTGGCGAAGCTGCTGGGCGTCTCTCCATCCAGCGGCTACGAGCTGATGCACGAAAAGGGCTTTCCGGTTTTGAAAATCGGCTCTCGGATGGTCGTGCCGAAAGAAAAGTTTCGCGCGTGGGTGGAGCGGAATATAGGAGGAAACGAATGAGAAATTTTGAGCGCTATCCCAGGCGGGACCCCATCAAAAATTATTTTCCGCTGCCCAATGAAATTTTTTCGCTGGGCCTATCAGCGGGGGAGATCGCGGTGTATGCCTATCTACTCTACCGGGAGGATCGGAAAACCTTCCGGTGCTATCCCAGCTACAAAACCATTGGAAAAGCGATTGGAGTGAGCCGGAACACCGTGAAAAAGTATGTGGACGGGCTGCTTGAGAAGCGGCTCATCGTGACGGAGCCGACACAGGTCACCACGAAGCACGGGCGGCGCAACGGCAATCTCTGCTACACCGTCCGTCCCATTGAGGAAGCGGTGCGGGCGAATTACGATCGGCAGTTGGCGCGGCTGGATGAAGAAAATCAGCGGCGGACGGCCCTCCGAAAGCTGGCCGAATACGACCGGAGACACCCGAAAAAGGCGATTTGATGGGCGTCATTAAGGAAAGCAGGTTAAAGCGCGGGGTCGCCCACGTGACACCCATCGGCCGGCAGAGCCGACCGTTTCAGCGTTTTCCAAGGGGTTCCGGCGACACCCCTTGCGGGGTCTATGAAATCTAGGAGGAAAAATGATCGAAAAGAAGAAAAAATACGCCTATTGGATGTACCCCTCCATGGTAACTGAGATCGAAAACGCCCTCGATGATGCCGACGTCAATTCCAAAGGGGAATTCGTCTGCCGGGCGGTGGAATTTTATCTCGGCTACCTGCGGTCCCGGAAGGACGTCGATTACCTGGCGCCCATTCTCGGCGGCGCGATCAAAAGCGAGGTGCGCAGCCTGGAGACCCATCTCTCGGAGATGCTGTTCAAGCTGGCGGTGGAGAGCGCGAAGGTCAATCATCTGCTCGCCGCGCAAAGTGAGATCTCGGACGAATACATGGAGCGGCTCAACCGGATGTGCTGCCGGGACGTGGCCGGCAACAATGGCTGTGTCACGTTTGAAGACGCGTATTCGTTTCAGCACAGCGAGGAAGAGGATGAATACTGATGGCGAAGATCATTGTCACCAGCCGGTACTTTAAAAATCCCTCCGGCTCCAATGTGGGAAAGCTGCTTCGGTATATGGGAACCCGGGAGGGCGTGGAAAAAGTTTCGGTTGGAGTCGATCACGCGCCGGCCACCGTTCGTCAGCGGCGGCTGATCCAAAAACTTTTGAAAGCCGAGCCGGAGGCGGAAAATTATTTGGAGTACCGCGACTATCTGCAAGAGCCGTGCAAGAGCAATGCCTCCGCGTTCCTGGACGCCTTCGTGGAGCGGAACGCCGACCGGGCCGAGGACATCGCCGGTCTGGTTTCGTATATGGCCCAGCGCCCCGGCGTGGAGAAGCTGGGCAGCCATGGCCTGTTCAGTCAGAGCGATGATAAAATCGATCTCGATCAGGTCGCGGAGGAGGTGACCAACCACAATGGAATCGTGTGGACCCATGTCATCAGCCTCCACCGGGAGGACGCCGAGCGGCTGGGCTACAACAACGCCAACGCCTGGCGGGAGTTGGTTCGCCGCAACGCGATTCAAATCGCGGAAGCCCACAAAATTGACGTGAGCAGTCTCCAATGGTACGCGGCCTTCCACAACACGACGCACCACCCGCACATCCATCTGATGGTCTACTCCAAAGATCCAAGGCAGGGTTGGCTGAGCAAAAAATCCATCGATCGGCTCCGAGGTCTGTTCGGGAACGATATTTTCCGGCAGGAGCAGTACAAGCTGTTCCAGGCGGAGACCCAGCAGCGGGACGATATCAAGGAACGGTTCCGCAAACTGATTGCCCACTATGACGAATGGCAGTTTGACGCCTCCCCGCGGCTGACAGAATTGTTTTTCCGTCTCACCCAGCAGCTCAAAACGATCAAGGGCAAGAAGGTTTATGGTTATCTTCCGAAAGAGGTCAAAGAAACGGTCAACCAAATCGTGGAAGAACTTTCCAAGGACGAGGATATCGCTGCGCTGTATTCCGAGTGGAACCGGATCAACCGGGAAAAGCTGTCCCTCTACTATGACAAGAAAGAGCCGGACACGCCGCTGGAGGACAATCCTGTTTTCCGCAGCGTCAAAAACGAAATCGTGCGTGCGGCGGTCAGGGCCGGGCAGATAAAATTGAATCCCGCTTTCACGCCGCAGCAGAACGCCGGATTTATTTTCCGCGGCATTGTGCGCTCCCTGCTACAGGCCATCAGCGCGAGCTATCTCGCCCGGGAACGAAAGCTGAACGGGCAGGTCGACCGCAAGCTGCGCTCGAAAATCGAGCAGAAGAAAGCGGCCCACGGATTGAAAACGGACGGCGAGGCGCGGGACTACGACGAGGACTATGAAATGCGCTTATGAACTCTTTGATAACTTTTCGGTTCCCACTGGATATTCGAGGAGCGGTGTGGTATGGTGTGTTGCTGAACAGGGGGTGACCGTATGGCAAGGCGCAGACCGTCGGGCGAGGGCATGATCCGCCAAAAGAAGAAGGGACAGTGGGAAGGCCGCGTCGTCGTGGGGCATAAGGAAAACGGCGAGCCCCTCTTCCGCTATGTGTACGCCAGGACCCAGAAAGAACTTCTCGGCAAGCTCCATCAGAAGATCGAGGAATACCGGGACGCCGAACTGACCGAGCAAAGCGGAATGCGCCTCGGCGCGTGGCTGGACAAGTGGCTGACTGAATATGTCCCCGGCACCGTTCGGGAAAGCACGCTCCGCAGCTACCGCAACATCGCGGACAAGCACATCAAGCCGGTGCTGGGCGACAAGCCCGTGGCCTTTATCACCGTGACCGACGTACAGAAATTATACAGCAGGCTGCGGAAGCAGGGGCGCTCCAAAAATCATCCAGAGTACGGTCACGAACTGGCGGATTCCACGGTGGGCCGGATTCACTGTCTGTTCCACGAAGCCATGGAGGCGGCGGTGAAGGAGCATCTGATCTCCGCCAACCCGACCAAGGGCGCGGTGGTGCCGAAGGGCGTAAAGAAGGAAATGCGGGTCCTGGGCAGCGAACAGCTCGCCGCCTTTATGGAACAAATCGACGCCGAGGAGCACTGGCGGGACTTCTTCTATACCGAGCTGACCACGGGACTGCGGCGGGGCGAGATCTGCGGACTGAAATGGTCGGACTTCGACGAGGAAAGCGGCCGGCTGAACATCCGACGCACCATCAACGTGCGAAACGGCGCTGCCACCGAGGGCGAAACGAAAACCGGCAAAGGCCGGCGGAGCTTCTATCTGCCGGTCAGCACGGCGAATATCCTGCGTGAACGGAAGCGAACCGCCCAGACCCAGTGGATCTTTCCCGATCCGCTGAAACCGGAACTGCCGGTGGCGCCGAACCTCGCCTACCGTACCATGAAAGAGCTGCTGCGAAAGGCGGGGCTGCCGGATATCCGCTTCCATGACCTGCGGCACACCTTCGCCACCCATGCGCTGCAAAGCGGCGTGGACGCCAAAACCCTGTCGGGAATTTTGGGACATACCAACGCCAGCTTCACGCTGGACACTTATACCCACGTTACCACGGATATGCAGAAGAGAGCGTCCGACATCGTCGGGGACTTTATGAACGACATTTTCGGAGAGGAACTAAAACCATGAACAAAAAGAGGAAATCCGGCGATGGGACCCTGCGGCTGAGAAAAGACGGACGCTGGGAAGGGCGCGTCGTCGTGGGCTACCGGGACGACGGCCTTCCAATCACCAAAAACGTGACCGCGCGGGAAAAGGAGGTCTGCCTGCAAAAGCTGGAGGCGCTGAAGGAGACCCGGGGCGCCCCTTCAGCGGGCAGACTTGCGCCGGACATGCCCTTCGGAGATTGGATTTTACTCTGGTACACCCGCTTCAAAAAGCCGTCCCTTCGTCCCACCACCCAGGCCTATTACGAAAACCTGATCGAACGGCATATCCGCCCCGACATTGGCCGAATTCCGCTGAACAAGCTCACGCAAAACGATTTGCAGCAGTTCTACGCCAGGCAGAAAGTCGGCGGCCGGCAGATCCGCATCGACCGATACGGCCCGGGGCTGTCCGATCCGGTGATACGCGCCTGCCATACCCAGTGCCGGGCGGCCCTTGAAAAGGCGCGCGCCGCGGGGCTGATCCGTGTAAATCCCGCCATCGGCTGTAAACTGCCGCCCAAAAAAGCCCGGGAGATGCAGGTGCTCACCCGTGAGGAAATGCGGCGGTTCATCATTCAGGCCAAGGAGGACGGGTGCTTCGAGCTGTTCCTGCTGGAGCTCTGCACCGGAATGCGGCGGGGCGAGATCGCGGCGCTGCAGTGGAACGATCTGAATCCGCGAACGGGGGAGCTCCACATCTCCCGGCAGGCGACCACCGTGGGCGGAAGAATCCAAATATACCCACCAAAGACCAAGGCCTCCATCCGCACCGTGCGGCTGCCTCCGGCGATCACAGCCGTCCTTGCCGCCCTGA
>CANRQC010000052.1 GCA_947632695.1 uncultured Oscillospiraceae bacterium
GCTATACCCTGAAGGAAGTGAGCCACAACCAGCAGGTCGGCTCTGTTAGCACCTACCGCCCGGGATCCCAGCTGCTCCCCGTCTATTATAAGGAGGGCTACACCTACGCAGAGTACGGCGGCGGCGCGTACCCCAGTGCGTACGATTCTGACACCACCGAAAAGGGCCTGATGTGGGCGCTTGATCAGTCCGGAGACCCGAACGACAGTACCTACCTCCACTACGAGCCCTTCTTCCACACCAACGCCATGGTTTGGGAAGCCTACTCCACCATGGACGTAGATGCTCAGGGCGACAACCACCATCAGCCCAGCGGGGTAGAAGACGGTGTCTCCGCGTTCTGGCTTTGGTACGAAGCCACGCAGACGAGCGACCGGATCCCAACTGGAGTGAATACCTTCCTGTCGCATACCGTGCAGGACAACCCCAGCTGCAAACCCCTGTCCGAGGGCGGCTGCGACGAGGACATCGGCGGTGGCAAGGTCCTTCACTACTTCTTCAAGGACGGCGCCATGCGGGACTTCCACTATCAGGGCGAGGGCTCCGGCTACATCCGGAATGTGGGCCGCTTCATCACCAGCCCCACCGTCCACTTCCTGGTAGAAGGGGAGACCCAGGACATGGCGAATCTCCCGGCGCAGAATACCAAGTCCAATACCGATTATGTGGGCGTTTACTCCGTTTTCGGCAACACCGGCACCTTTGAGGAGTCCGTGAACTTTGTCAACACCATTAAAAATGACAAGACCGAGACCCAGATCAATGGCGAGGACGTGACGGCGTCCGACGAAGACCGCAACACCTATCCCGCCGTCAAGGTGGGGAACGAGATCACCTACGAGATCAAGTGGGCCAATACCACTAGCAGCGAGGCGCAGGTGGTCATCATCGACCCGCTGGACGAGGGCGTGGACTTTGCCGAAGCCAGCAACGGAGGCCAGTACTTTAAGGACATGGCCGACGCCAACGCCTTCCTGGCCACCATTTACACGGATCCCAAGAATGTGGTCACGGTGGATAGCGGCCATGTGGTGATCTGGAACCTGGGCAAGCAGCCCGCCGACAAGAATGGCACCGTGACCCTCAAGGTCAAGGTCAACGAGAAAGCGCCGGAGTGGTGGGATTACGACGGCGACGGCGTGGCCGACGAGCCGGTGCCCGCTCCTGGGGATGATTTTCTGGTTCGGAACCGGGCTACCGTCCGGGTGGCGGACAACGCCTACAATACCAATACCGTGGTCAACCCCGTCAACAAGCCCTCCAAGACCGAGACCAATATCCAACACGACGGCACCGACACGTCTGTCGCCCCCGACGATCTGCTGCCGGGTGAAGAGGATACGAAGCTCCACGGTCCTACGGTCTTCCCGGGCGACGAGATCACCTATGAGATCGAGTGGCGCAACTACGAAAACAAGCCGGCCACCATCAGCATTCGCGACCCGCTGGATGACAACGTGGCATTTGTCAGCGCCGAGTTTGACCCCACTGGGTTTAAACCCGCGCCCGGCGGCGACGTGAGCTATAATCCGGCCGACAAACAGAGCCTTGCGTATACTCTAAAAGGCAAAGATCAGAGTACCGCTACCACCGTTTCCGGCTATGGCGCCGACGGCAGCGAGACCCGCCCGGCCATTGCCTACACCAATGACGAACCTACGGTCACCTATAACCTGGGCACTGTCCCCGCTGGCGCCTCCGGCAAGGTCACGCTGGTGGTGCGGGTGCTGCCTTCCGCCACGCCCGTGGGCTATGTGGACAACACCGCCTATGTGACCGTGGGCCAGAACCCGGCGCAGCAGACCGATACCATCGAGAACCCCACCCCCGAGGAAAAGAAGACCGAGGACACCCCCGGCGACGGCGTGATGGTGGGCGTCGGCGATGAGATCACCTATCAGATCTCCTGGCAGAACTACAAGACCGAACCTGCACGGGTGGTGGTGATGGATACCCTGGATCCCGGCGTGGACTTTGTGAGTGCCGATAACGGCGGCGTGTACTATAAGGAGGCCGGCACCCTGCCCGCCGAAGGCGACTACGCGGCAGTCCCGATCCCGGCGCATACCGTCGTTTGGAACCTGGGCGTCCGGGATGGTCTGGAAAAGGGCAATGTTACCCTGACCGTGACCGTCAATGAAAAGGCGCTACTCAAGTATGAGTACAACGACGCCGCCGACGGCTTTACCCCGGATGTGGCCACCGAGAAGGACTATGAGGTTCTGAACCAGGCCCGGGTGAAGGTGGGCAATGACGACTTCCTCCTGACCCAGATCGTGGAGAACCCGCTCCCGGATAAGGACGAGAGCAAGATCGAGCACAGCGGCGGCAGTGTGGACAACGATCCCACCCTGACCCCCAAGGAGGGCGCGGATCAGACCGTCACCGGCCCGCTGGTGTATGTGGGCGACGTGATCACCTACACCATCCACTGGACCAACGGCCATGACGAGGCCGCCGATGTGATCATCCGTGACCCGCTGGATCCCGGCGTTGACTTTGTCAGCGCCGACGAGGGCGGTGTCTACGATGAAACGACCCACACCGTTACCTGGACCCTGGAAAACCGGGACCCCAAGGCCACCGGCGAAGTGACCCTGGTAGTGAAGGTCAACGAGAAGGCGACACCTGCCGGAATCATTGACAACCAGGCCATCGTGCGGGTAAACGGCGACCCGTATGTGGAAACGAAGACCATCGAGAATCCCACGCCTCATATGGAGAAGACGGAAGTCACTCCGGGCGAGGGAATGCAGGTGATGCCCGGCGATGAGATCGATTATAAGATCACCTGGCACAACTACGAAGTTGATGAAGCGGACGTCATCATCACCGATAAGCTGGATCCCGGCGTGGACTTCCTGTCCGCCGGTGTGAATGGCGGCACGCTGACCAATGGCACGACCACGAAGAAGCCGGAAACGGGGAACCTGACCATCATGCTGCGTGGCGGGGACGGCGCCGATGAAGGTGATACGATCAACTTCACCCTGACGCTGGCCGCCCCCGAGGGCAAGGAACTGGCGACCAGTTACGAGATGGAGGATTCCGATGGCAGGAAGACCACCTGGTCCGCAACCTTGAATACCTTCCAGCTCAACCCCGGCCAGCAGATAACCCTCAAAGATCTGCCTGTCGGCACGGTGTTTACGCTGACCGCCAACGGCGAGGAAGTCGTCAAGGATAGGGCGCTTGGCACTTATGGCAGCGCGGTGACGGTGACCGTTACCAAGCAGACCCAGACGCTGAGCCAGACCGTACCGCCTACGGAGCCGACGCCTGAGAAACCCACCGAGCCTTCCACCCAGGGCGCCACCGAACCCACGGTAACCCCGCCGGAGGAGACCAATGGACCCACGGAGTCCTCGCCGGAGGAGCCCTCCAATCCCACGGAGACCCCGCCGGAGGAAACCACCGACGACGGGCCCGCTGCCGATGGGCCGCAGGTAATCAGCACCTTCGGCGTGCCCGTTATCGACAAGCCGCAGGCCATGAGCAATGAGGATGAGCCCGCCCCCAGCGACGCCACCGAGCCGACGGAGTCCGCTCCCAGCGAGCCCACCGATCCGACGGAAGGCGACGCCACTGCGCCGACGGAATCCGTCCCGGGCGACCAGGACGAGGATTCTTCCGGCAGCGAACCGACGCCGGCGCCGCAGGAGCAGGAAACGGTCGTTACCTATTCCTTCACCGCGGAGGTCCACGATTACGAGGCCCCCACCGGCGATCCTCATGGGGCGATGCCCATCGATGTTAGCACCGGATTTGATATGGCTACCCAGACCTACAACGGCGAGAGCTCTGCCCTCCATCAGACCATCACCGAGACCAGCGGCAAGAAGGTAGATATCTACTATTACGCCAATGCCCATGTGGTGGTGTGGGTGCTCCATGACCGTCCCGCCAACGCGGAGGGCGAAGTGGATCTGAAGGTCCGGGTCAACGAGGACGCGGAGAAGTTCTGGAGCTACGACCATCCGGAGTACGGCCCCGACGAAACCACGAAGGACGACCGTGTCCGCAACCAGGCGGGCGTCAAGGTGGGCGACAATCCGGAGGTCAAGACCAGGATCATCGAGAATCCCACGGAGCCCGAGAAGACCGAGACCCATGTAAACGATCGGGACGTCAGCCGTGATCTGGTGGCCGATGAAGACGGCTACATTGGCCCGGAGGTCAGCGTGGGCGATACCATCACCTATCGGATCACCTGGCAGAACAATGCTTCCGACGAAGACGGCCAGCCGGCGAAGGCGAAGATCACCATCACGGACGAGCTGGATCCCGGCGTGGAATTTGTCAGCGCCAGCGATGGCGGCGCCTATGACCCGGCTACCCGCACGGTAACTTGGGATCTTGGCGAAAAGGATCCCAGAGACCGCGGGGTTGTGACCATGACCGTGCGTGTTCTCAGCAGCGCCTTGGAAGACGACAAGAAGGTGGTAAACCAAGCCACTGTTACCGTCGGCAACAATTCCACCGTCACGAAGTGGGTGGAGAACCCGGTGGCGGAGTATGGCGGCCTGACGGTGACCAAGACCGTAAAGGGCGACCAGGGCGACACGGAGAAAGAGTGGCATTTCACCGTAACGCTGTCCGATCCCACGCTGTATGGCAACTACGGAGAGATGATGTTCAACGCCGGTATCGCGGAGTTTACCCTGAAGCACGGCGAGAGCCTGACCGCCACTGGCTTGCCGGCCGGTACAACCTATACGGTCGAAGAAGCCGAGGCCAACGAGGACGGTTACGCAACTTCGTCGGAAGGGGCGACCGGAACCATCCCGGCGGGCGACACGGCCAAGGCCGCGTTTGTGAACGCGAAGTCCACCGGACCGGATCCGCATAAGACGGAAGTGACCCCCGGCGACAAGATGTTGGTGGAGGTAGGCGACGAGATCACCTACGAGATCACCTGGCAGAACTATGACCCGGAGATCGCCGAAGTGGTGATCCGTGACCCGCTGGATGATGGCGTGGACTTTGTCAGCGCCGACAATGGCGGCGTCTACGACGCCAGCACTCATACCGTGACCTGGACCTTCAAGGCCGATCCCAACACGGAGGGCGTGGTCAGCCTGACGGTACTAGTAAACGAAGAAGCCAAGGTGGCCGGCATCGTCTACAATCAGGCCTTTGTCAAGGTCGGCAATCACCCCGAGGTCGCCACTGAGATCCCCGAGAATCCCTTGCCGGGCGGCCTGATTGTGACGAAGGTCGTGACGGGCGCTGCCGGCGACACGGAGAAGGAGTGGCATTTCCGGGTAGAGCTGAGCGACAAGACCATAACCGGTCAGTACGGCGGCATGACCTTCACGGAAGGCGTGGCCGAGTTCACCCTGAAACACGGCCAGAGCCTGAGCGCGACGAGACTGCCTGACGGCGTCACCTACACGGTGACGGAGCTTGAGGCCAACCAGGATGGGTACACCACCAGAGCCACCGGCGATGAGGGGACCATCCGGGAGGGCAGGTTCGCGGAGGCCAGATTTGTCAATGACAAGGATCGGACCCCGCCTCCTCCCACGACGCCCACCGGCTCCACAACGCCCACCGGCTCCACAACGCCCACCGGCTCCACAACGCCTACCGGCTCCACGACGCCGCCGACCAGACCCGACGATACGCCGAAGACAGGGGACAGCGGCAACCTGGGCCTGTGGCTGACGCTCCTGACCGTCTCCCTGATCGGAGCCGCGGTGATGTTTGTGACGCAGAGCGGCATCGGTCGGAAAGTCTGGGCCAAGGACCGGCGCGGAAAGTAAAAAACCCATAATTCGGATAGCGGCGGGCAAGCCTTTGCCCGCCGCTTTATCGTCGCCTGCCGAGGAGGATTTGAAAATCGGATAGTTTTTGTTTTTTTCCGGAAATGCTCTTGTTTCCTATGGAATTTCATGCTATAATTTTTTTAGAAAGAATGAAGTATGGGAGTGGATCGCCTTGACTGCCGAATCGAAGGTCATGACCAAGGATCGCCTGGTTTCCTTTACCGACGCGGTCTTCGCGATTATCATTACCATTCTGGTACTGGACCTGGATTTGCCGGAGGAGCCCAGCTTTGCCGGCCTCTGGGCGCTGCGGGAGCATTTCTTTGCCTACGCGGTGTCCTTCTTCTGGCTGGGGGCCATGTGGGTCAACCTGCACAATCAATGGCACACCGCCAGCCGGATCACCACCCGGGTGATTTGGCACACCATCTTGATGCTGTTTTTTGTCTCGCTGATTCCCTATGTGTCGAAATTCGCCGGGACCCACTTTACCAATATGTTCGCCCAGTGCCTGTATTGGGCGGTGGCCATGCTGGCCTCGATCAACATCATGGCCCAGGGCTACGCGCTGGGCTACGCCAACCGGGGAGATCCCCAGTACCTGGAGTCCGCCCGCACACTGAACCATTGGATGTGGGTGGACATGGGGGTGAAGATCCTGGGCCTGATCCTGACCCTGGTCTGGAATTACCCGCCCCTGGCCATGGTCACCATTTTGGTGGCGGCCCTGATTCCCTCCACTGTGATCCGCTACTTAAATCAGAAATTCGAGGGGTAAAGCCCTTCCACCAACCGCCGCTTGCGGCAATGGATTTAGGACGAACCAAAATAGAATCGCCCCGGCGATGTCGACCTGAAGTGCCCCCAAAATGTAGGATAGATTTACCTATTGCCATTTATATCAGCATAACAGACATCTTTGTTCTAAACCGGAATCATGACCCTATCCAAAAGATTTGAAAAGGGCGGCTCGAAAGCCGCCCACGAGGTCAACATGGGATTGAGATTGTAACCTGCGCGCCGCCAGCCTTTTCTGAATTGTTCAAAATAAGCTGCCCGCCATGTTGTTTAACAATAGACTTTGTGATAAAAAGACCCATTCCAAAGTGCAGGTTAGAACTGCGGCTATGATCTGGCACGAGTTTTGCCAAGGATCATTTTCACCAGAACATCAAAAATGTGGGAGAGAGTTCGAGTTCCCGCATTTTTCTTTTTTATTGGCGGTTAGTCCACTTTTTAAAATTCAGTTGACAAAAGTAATGGGATATGTTACACTTCACTTAGACAAATATCTAAGTGAAATGTTGTAAATAAACCAAGAGAAATCGGAGGCAATTATGACGGGAGAATATATGGAATCTTGTATGGTTGAGATTGCTCGGAAAAAGAGGGATGCACTGTGCCACAAATATTCGGAGCTGAGTCCTGGGGAAAAAACCGCAGCCAAAGCCTATCAGATTTCAATGAGCATTATTGACCAAGCAACAAAACTGGTCACAATGAAGTTTTCAGATAAAGCTTATGACGAGAAATACTATTCGGTAAGAGAGCAAAGAGTTTTTAATAATCCTAAATCGATGTATTTTATTGATTGCAAGGATTGGTTCTACCAGGAGCAGGATGCAGGAACCAAGGAAGCATTTTTGGTTTATGCGCACGGTGTTCAAATGGTAAGATCGGTTTTTTTAGATACAAAAAAAGCCGAATTAGCTATTGCGGAACAGTCCAATGCTGTGGAGAAGGTTTTTGAATGCAACATGCTCATTGGCACATTAACGGATCTGCTGGAGCAGTGGGAGAAACTATGGAAAGCCGGAGGAGGTGCGACACGTGAGAGACTGTAAGCACGAAAATCAGACGGTGATCCTTTTTAAAGCACTGGCAGATGAATCCCGGCTGAAGATTATCAGCATATTAATGAAACAGGATTCTTATTCGGAGTATCTGGCCAGCAAGCTGAATTTGACTGCTCCAACCATTACCTATCATATGGAAAAGCTGGTAAACGCCAATATCGTTCGTGGTACGAAGATACAACACTACACCATCTATTCCATCAACAAGGAAATCATGAATACTCAAATCGGGGAACTGGTAAAATCCGCCATTGCGATCGATGATGATGTGACATATGAAAAAAAGGTGATTGGTCATTTCTTTGAATATGGCCGATTGAAAAAGATACCGTCCCAACTCAAGAAGCGAGAGATCGTCATTGGCTACATTGCATCGAAATTCGAGCTGGGAAAAGAATACTCCGAAAAGCAGATTGTAGCAGAAATTACGGCGATGCATGACGATCACTGTACCATAAAACGAGACTTAATTGGAATGGGTTTTTTTCAGGACATTGGCGGAGCATACAAACGGATCAAATAAGGAGGTAGTGTTATGAAAGAGATCCCTGGCAGCGAAGCGCTGCAGATCCTCTCCCAGAACGGCCCAGAATGTATGATCGCATCTGATACGCTTGGTTATTTGATCAAGAACAAGGCATCTATTGCATGCTATTGGGACGGTACTTGTATCATTTTCATCGACCAGAGCGCGGAAACAGATCATATTACCGTTGTCCCACTGAAACATACACTTGATAGCAAGGCGCTTGTAAACATTCTAAGTCAAGGCAAAGCAAATTCTGATGTGTGGATCGACACGCAGAAATTATCTGAGACATTTTTAGTTTCGCTTGATTTGGAGGGAAACGGCTTTCTAAAATATGAACGAACCCTTGAGGATCTCATATATCCAAACAAAGAGCCGATTGATTGTGTTTTTGAGAATGTACGCTTACTTGATTCGGAAGATATTGATTTATTCGCCGCGTTATCATCAGAAAGCATCGTGAACAGGCCTCCCCTGGGAGTACTATTTGATGTATTTATAACAAAAAAACAGGGCTTTATTTTAGGCGCGTTTGATGGGGATCATATCGTTGGATACCTTTCCTTTTTTCAAATGCTGCCGGGGGTATTTGATGTGGACTATATTTATGTCAGTCCCCCAAAAAGAGGTCTACGCATCGGAAATGCCCTCGGCAATGCATATGTCAAGTACGCACATGACCGAAACCATATTGCATATTGGAGCAATGCGCAAAATGACGCTTCTAAGTTGACTGCGCTGTCTTGTGGATTCCAAGTGGTTAGACGGGCAAAAAAGTATATAAAAGGTTAATTTCGCTTGCTCAAAAATAATATGATTAGAACGATTAAGAAATGCTGGCATTTATGTACGGAGATCTTCCCCCGTGCCAATAAGTTTTTACTTTGGGAAATAGGCGTCGCAGCCGTAAAATCGGCAATCAGCATTGCAAATCTATATTTTTTGCGATTCGCCATCAACAATGTGCAAGAAGGCGGCGAATTTCAGGACAGCGCAATGGTTTTGCTTCTCATATGTGCAGGAATTATCTTAAGTCAAGTGATCATTTCATCGCTGAATGTAAAAATAAATGCTCGGAAATCTTATGAAATCCAATCGGCGGTCAAGGGCAAATTGTTTGCTAAAGCGATTTCTGTAGATTTATCCTGTTATGAAGATAGTACATATTACAATAAGTACACATTTACGATGTCGCAATGTGCAAACAAAATCAGTCGATTGATCGATGCTGCCGCAAGTTTTACCAGCTCGTTAATCAGCGTTGTATCCTGCGTCGCACTTTCTGTGATGATCGATTCAGAATTATTCCGCATTCAAGCTGAGAATTATCAGGAGGAATGATTTATGAAGCGTAGGAAAATTTTCTCGGATGTTTTTTATTTGTTAAAACTGGCAAGGAAATACGCCCCCTGGTTTATTTGGCTGGAAATAATCAGTGGCGCCTTGATGGGGCTTTTTACTTCTGCGGATGTTATCTTTATCAAATGTTTCTATGATGCGCTTGCTGCAGAGCAGTCGTTTCGCTTTGTCCTGGCAATCATCGGAGCGATTATTGCGGTCGCTTTTTTGCATCAGCTTTGGTTTCAGCTATACAGAAGTGTCCTTCGACCAATATGTGAGCTAAAATTACAAACCCGACTCAATCTGGAACTATTCGACCATGCAAGAAAACTTGATATTGCCTGCTATGAAAAAAATGATTTCTATAATCATTTTGTGTGGGCAATGAATCGTTCAGATGCTCAGATTTCGGCGCTGCTCTTCACGATCTCTAATGCAATCACGATGATCGTCGCGATATGTGTAACAACAACTGTCCTGATATCCATCAGCGTGTTCTTGACAGTATTTACGGTTGCAACCTCCGCTTTCACGATATTTCTTCAGCAAAAGATCGTGAAAAACAAGTATCAACACGATGTGGACGCAAATGTGATCGATCGCAAAATACAATACTATGAAAGAGTATTTTATACGGGGGAACATGCAAAAGAACTGCGTATCAGCCGAGTTTCAGATACCCTGATAAAGAAATATGATGAAGAACTGCAAAAAAAACATACACTTGATGTCAAATATGGGTATCGTGGATTGAAATTCGAGTTGCCACTTACACTCTCCAGTAATCTGATGCAGCCGATCGTTTATTTCTTGTTGCTATACCAAATTATGGAAAAGGGCGTTGGAACAATATCAAGCATTGCTGTTACATTTTCTGCGTTTTGGAATCTCCGTGGCAGGATCCAGGCAGTGATTGATTTGGGTGTCAGAATATCGGAACTGAGTTTGTACGCCGAACAAATCAGGACATTCTTGGAAACCAAACCGACCATATCACATGGGAACAGTCATATGGACCAATTTGAATCATTGGAGTGCAACAATGTCTTTTTTGGTTACACCCCGGATAAAGGAATACTGAACGATATTAACTTCCATATAAAAAGGGGTGAAAAAATAGCCATTGTTGGATACAACGGTGCTGGAAAAACAACCTTTATCAAGTTGCTATTACGCTTGTATGAACAAGCGGCAGGGCAGATTCGATATAACGATCAAGATGCTTCTGCTTATTCCCAAGAAAGCATTTGCGAGAACTTTGGAGCGGTGTTTCAAGACTATCAGTTATATGCACTACCTATATCTGAAAATGTGCTGTGCGATCATTATTCATCACATTTTGAAAGGAATGTCAAAAGCGCATTGAAGAAAGCTTCCTTTGATATAGACAGTATGGGATTCGAACATGGGGTGGAAACAGAACTAACAAAAGAATTTTACAACAACGGTGTATGTCTTTCTTCTGGAGAAAGTCAAAAAATAGCCATATCAAGAGTGTTTTCCCATGATTATGGCTTGATTATTATGGATGAGCCATCGTCATCGCTCGATCCAAAGGCAGAATATGCGTTGTATCGCCATATTGACGAGGTTTCAAGGAATAAGGCGGTAATCTTCATATCTCATAGACTATCCACAACAAAAAATGCTGACTATATTTATATGTTCGATAACGGAAGAATTGTCGAAGCCGGTACGCATCCGCAATTAATGAACTTGAAAGGTAAATACGCCGAGATGTTTAAATTGCAAGCTAAAAACTATCAACGGCGGAAGGGTTTCCAATCAACGGAATACGCATAACAGATTGTATTATGTATTGGGGTGGCAAATTGAATTGTGAAGGTACCTACGCCGTTCTATTGGATACATAGTGTGGGACAAACTATTGCAGCGTCGATCTGCGAGGGGGTGTAAAACAGTCATTTCAATTTCAAACTTCACCAAAAGACTGGGCAGCACCGTTAGCTTGGTGCTGCCCATAATATTTTACCGAACCCGGTCTCTCTCTTTCTTGCGGGATGCGGTTTGCTCTTGCTGCTGTTTGCGAAGCCGCTCTCGGATAGAGCGGGTTTCTTCCTCATGTTCATCCAGCATTTTGGAAAGATCCCTTCTGGCTTCTGCCATGGTGAAGGGGCTATACTGCGTACCATAAGCGTTTTGGATTCTGGAAATGGTGGTGCAATCCATACCCGGACGCAGTTCCAACCGTGCATCCGTCAGTTCCCCTGCATCGAATTCTGCTGCCTGCGCTTGCAGTTCCCGGTACTGCTGCAGAGCGGATTCCAACTCCACAGAATACTTGCTTTCCTGCTCGTCCAGCTTTTTCAGCGCCGCTTCCATGGTGGCAATATCTTTCTTCACATCGCCCATTTGTGACGGACTCATTATATCACAGATTTCGCCGTTTGTGTCAGAAGAATTGCGGATCATCCGCAAAATTTTATCCTCCATCGTTTCCTGCGCCTCGCCGCTGAAAACGACCTTCACTTTGTAGCTGGTGCCGCCGATGCGGCGGTAGATATATTGGGGCTGCTCGGTAGTTTGATTTTTGTTCAGATTCATTTGTCCTCCCTGTATTGAATTTTTGTTCCAAAAACGCTATAATGAAATAGTGGTTCCGGCCAACTGTAACCGTGAAATCGGTTAGACAGCATAAATGTCTGTGGATGCAAAAATGGCCTTGAAAAAGCCTTGCGGCACAAGGCTTTTCAAGACCAAAAGCGTTACATCGTCGGCGCAAGCTGCATATCACTCGCTTCGCAGCAAGCGGCAAAGCTCGCTCATTCCGCTGCGCCTCCTCTCCCCACAAAACCTTTGGTTTTGCGGGGTTCCCGGTATGGCAGACATCCGTACTCGCTGTCATAGTTGGCGCAGTTCGCCTTGACCAGCTTTTTGATGCGGCTCTTTTCCCCGGCGGTCAGCTCACGGTTGGTTTTCTCCATCGGCATTTCCTCCTCGTATAATAAATTTCAAAGTTAACAATCAAGTATCAGCAGGTTTTAAGATGCCCGTGATACAATAGCTGTAGGACAGCAGGGCCAAGTTCTTTTTCCTCCGGTTGCACCGCAAGGTGTCTTCACAGAAAGTCCGTTCCCCCGAACAGGAGTTGGTAAAGAACAAAGTCCCTTTTTCTGAGAGCGTGATCAAACAGATTCATACTCTGGTACTCATGGACAGGCCGTAGGTTCCGCTAAATTCCGTCAGATGGCGTGGGCCGCCGATTTCCCTCTAAAACTCAAAATCTGCGCTGCAGAAAACAAAGAAATAGGGAAAAACGCCTCCGGAACAGTTGTCCCGGAGGCGTTGGTCGGAGTGGCGAGACTCGAACTTGCGGCCTGATGCTCCCAAATAGAGACTGATAATTTTTTTAAGTAATTTTTGGCGATTTCCGGTCCTTTTTGCGCCGGAAACGATACTTTCCGGCGCTTATTTTTCCACTGTTTCCGCCCCCTCCGGACCAGACTGTGGGATGGAATGTGGTCGTAAAAAGCTCCCCAAACCGTTTGCCGTTTGGGGAGCCTTCTGCTGTCTGTATAGTACCTCTAAATCCGCGAAAAGTCAACCCACATCCCCACCAAAATTTGCGCCGCTGTAAACAAAGAAATAGAAAAGCAGTCTGACCTGTGCCCGAAAGGGTGCAAAATTACTGCGATCTACTGCCGGCTCAGCCGTGACGACGAGCTTGCAGGTGAGTCGGGCAGCATAACCAATCATGATGTAATTTATAAAGGAGGGTTTCTCCCTCGAAAATTACATCATGACTGCGGCTCATTTGTGACGATTTGAAAAAGCAGTTATGAGGAAAGGAGCAGACAGGCGCAGACCTCAAACTGCAATCACAATCATCACACGGAAAGGAGCCATCAATGAAATCGTTATTTGAACAAATGGGCGGTACATACCGGGTCGAGGGGGATTATCTTCTCCCAAACCTCATACTGCCAGACACGGGCAGTCATCCCATCGGAAAGTATGGACGTATGCACCTAAATTATCTGAAAGAACATCACAGGACACTTTATACCAGCCTTGTACTGAACGGAACCTTGTGGGAGCATTTGTCGGAAATCGACCAGTCCTGCAACGAGCGGCTGGCCCGCATTATCCCGGCTATGGCAAA
>CANRQC010000053.1 GCA_947632695.1 uncultured Oscillospiraceae bacterium
GGGGACCTTCGGCGGGGCCATCGGCCTGCTGGCCAATCCCGCCAACGAGGCCACGTTTTCCATGCTGAACATCCTGTTCACCCGGAAATTCATCATTATGGTGCTGATCTTCGGGGCCAGCGTGTTCATTTTCCGGGCCTTCTGCCGGTTCCTCTGCCCCCTGGGGGCCATCTACGGCCTGTTCTCGAAGATCAATTTGGTGGGGGTGAAGGTGGAGCAGAGTAAGTGTACCCACTGCGGCCTCTGCACCGGCCATTGCCAGATGGACATCCGCCATGTGGGGGACCACGAGTGCATCCATTGCGGCGGCTGCATCGACGCGTGCCCCACCGGGGCCATCACCTTCCGGGCGGGGAACATCACCCTTCGCCGCCGGGAGGTGGAGGAAGCGCCCAGAAAGAAAACCCTGACCCGCTACCGGACCATCGCCGGAGCGGTGGCCCTGGCGGTGCTGGTTGGCCTGCTATGGTACTTTAACGCCCCGGCGCCTGCTGGCCCGTCCCCTGCCGAGACGACTGGGTCCACCGCCGAGCAGACCGCCCCGCCCACCGAAACCGCCGGCCCCACCCAAACCACCTCCGCGGCCACGGAACCCACCGAGACCCTGCCCACCGGCAGCGAGGTGGGGATGCGTGCCCCGGACTTTACCGCCCCCCTCTACGGCGGCGGGACGTTCACCCTGAGCCAGGACGGCCTGGGAAAGGTGACGGTAATCAATTTCTGGGCCACCTGGTGCACCCCCTGCGTGGCGGAGCTGCCCCATTTTGACCAGCTTGCCCAGGAGTATGGGGATCAGATCCAGGTCCTGGCGGTCCACTCCGCGCTCATCACCGACGATGTGGACGCCTATTTGGACGGATTTGACTATTCTATCCCCTTCGCCCAGGACCCGGGGGGCCTGATCGAGAGCTTTGGCGGCTCCACCATGCTGCCCCAGACCGTGGTGCTGGATGAAAACGGCGTCATTGTCTACAATCAGGTGGGCTCCGTGACCTACGAGGTCTTGGAGTCTCTGGTGGCGCCCCTGCTGGAGGACTGAACCAATTTTTTCGCGCCGCCCTGCTGGGGCGGCGCTTTTCTATTGCCCGACACCGTCCTTGACGGGTGGGGAACAGACGGGTATAATAACAGAAAAGGGGTGAAAACGGACATGAAGACCATTCTGGTGATCGACGACGATGTTTCCATCGGGAATTTAATGCAGGAGGCCCTGGAACAGGCGGGTTATCTGGTCCGCCGGGCCTACTCCGGCACCGAGGCGGCGCTGCTGCTGGCCCAGCAGACCCCGGATCTGGCGATTTTGGATCTGATGCTGCCGGGAATGACCGGGGAGGAGCTGCTGCCCCGCTTGCAAGGCATCCCGGTGATGGTGGTCAGCGCGAAGGCGGATCTGGAGGACCGGGTAGCGCTTCTCCAGGAGGGGGCCGCCGACTATTTGGTGAAGCCCTTTGCCCTGCGGGAGCTGCTGGCCCGGGTGGAGGCCCGGCTCCGGGAGATGGTTCCTCCCGTCGGACAGGTCCTGCGCTGTGGCGGCATCGAGCTGAATACAGATACCCGGGAGGTTTCCTTCCAGGGAACGCCGGTCCACCTGACAAGGACGGAGTACGCCATTTTGAAGCTCCTGCTCCAAAATCCCGGCCAGGTGCTGCCCAAAAGTCGCCTTCTGGACCGGATCAGCCTGGACACGCCGGACTGCACCGAGTCCTCCCTCAAGACCCATGTGAGCAACCTCCGCCGGAAGCTGAAGGAGGCGGGGGCCGGGGACCGGGTGGAGGCGGTGTGGGGCATCGGGTTCCGGCTGCGGGAATCTTGAGCAAATCTGGAAGCTTTTCTTGACCGCTGCGTGAAGCCTTTGGCGGTATCCTTGGGCCATCCAAAAATGAAGGAGGGCCATAATATATGGAATACGTCTTGGAAACCCAGGACCTCTGCAAGCGCTACGGGAGCTTCCACGCCCTCAGCGGCCTGAATATGGCGGTGCCCAAGGGGGCCATCTATGGTCTGGTGGGCCGCAATGGGGCGGGGAAGACCACCGCCATGCGGGTGCTTTGCGGCTTGCAGATGCCCACCTCCGGCCAGTACCGGCTTTTCGGCTGCCCCGGGACCTCCCGGCAGGGCGCCCGGGCCCGGCGGCGGATCGGCGCGGTGGTGGAGGAGCCGGCGGTGTACCCGGATCTGACCGGCGGCGAGAATTTGGAGTACCAGGCCCGGGTGCTGGGCCTGCCGGACCGGGGAGAGGTACAGCGGCTACTGTCGCTGGTGGGCCTGTCCGACGCCGGCGGGAAAAAGGTCCGCAATTACTCCCTGGGTATGAAGCAGCGGCTGGGCATCGCACTGGCCCTGGCCGGGGACCCGGACCTGCTGGTCCTGGACGAGCCCATGAACGGCCTGGACCCCCAGGGCATCATCGAGGTGCGGGAGCTGATTTTGCGGCTGAACCGGGAGCGGGGGATCACCATGCTGCTGTCCAGCCACATTTTGGAGGAGCTTTCCAAGGTCGCCACCCACTACGGCTTCCTGGACTCTGGCCGGATGCTCCGGCAGATCAGCGCCCAGGAGCTGGAGCAGACCTGCCGGAAGTGCCTGCGGCTGACGGTCAGCGATACGCTGCCCCTATCCCGGGCGCTGGAGAAGCTGGGGGCGGAATACACCGTGCTGTCCGACACCCAGGCCGACGTCTACGCCCGGCTGAACATCTCCAAGCTCGCCAAGGCGCTGGAGGGGGAAGGCTGCGAGCTGGTAGGCGTGCAGGAGCGGGACGAGAGCCTGGAAACATTTTATGTAAACTTGATGGGAGGGGAACGCCATGATTAACCTCCTGTCCGCCCAGTTTTACCGCCTCCGGCGGGATGTGTTTTTCTGGCTCCTGGCAGCGGTCATGCTGGCCCTTTCCGCCTTCAACGGCTGGCGGGTGGGCGCCGACGCCGCCCTGTACAAGGTCCAGGCATCGCTGGACAAGGTCTATTTTGACGTGTCGCCCATGATGGCCCTGGCCTATGCCGTCTTCACCGCCCTCTTTCTGGGGGCGGAGTACGGCGGCGGGGCCATCCGGGGAAAGCTCACCGTGGGCAAGACCCGGACCCAGGTGTATCTGGCGAACTACTGCCTCTGCCTGGGGGCGAACCTTTGCCTCCTGCTGCTGACCATGCTGGGGGGCCTGACCGCCGCCCTCTATTTGGGAGGCTTCACCGCCGGAGCGGGAAAAGTGACCTTGGAGATTCTGTCCTGCGTCTTCCAGTGTGCCGCTCTGACCGCCGTTTTCGTGGCCCTGGCCAGCCTGTGTACCAACCGGGCCATGGGCAGCGCCGGGGCGCTCCTGCTGGCCCTGGGGCTGATTTTGGGGGCGAGCCTCATTTACAACGTCCTCCAGGAGCCGGATTACACCTCCGAAATGATCATCACCATCGACGGCGCCACCATGGGCCCCAAGGAACCCAACCCCCACTATGTGGCGGAGCCCCTGCGGACGGTCTTCCAGAGCCTGCTGTACTTCCTGCCCACGGGGCAGGCCATTCTCCTGGCCAATCGGGAGTTGACCCATCCGGTTTGGGGGATGCTCTGCTCCCTGGCGATCGCCCTGGGGGGAAATCTGGGCGGGATTTTGGCCTTCCGGCGGAAGGATTTGAAATAAGGCCGGGCCCTATGGGCCTGGCGGAGAGGTTGTGGAGGTGAGAAGATGCTTCCCTGGGTACTGTGCGCTGTGCTGGCCGGGCTGGTTTTGATCCTGCTGCTTCGGATCACGCTACTCCACCGGTGCGCCGACGCGCTGGGCGAGCAGCTGGCGGAAAAGCGGGAGCAGGAGACCAACACCCTGCTCACCCTCCCCAGCGGGGACCGGCATATGGCCGCCCTGGCCCGCCGTTTCAACGAGGAGCTGAAAGCCCTCCGGGCGGCCCGGCTGGGGTACGCCCAGGGGGACCAGGCCCTCAAGGAGGCGGTGACGGATCTGGCCCATGACCTCAGGACCCCGCTGACCGCCATCCGGGGCTACCTGGAGCTGCTGCGGCGGGAGGAGCTGCCGGAAAACGCCGCCCGATATGCCGCCATTCTTCAAGAGCGGGCGGAGCGCATGGCGGATCTGACCGACGATTTGTTCCAGTACACCCTGCTCCGCACACCCCAGAGCCCCCTCCACTTGGAGACAACCATCCTGAACCGGGCGCTGGAGGAGCAGCTGGCCGCCTTTTACGCTGTCCTGACCCAGCGGGGGATCGAACCGGCGGTGACCATGCCGGAGACGCCGGTTCTCCGCCAGGCGGACCCCAAGGCTCTGGCCCGGATCCTCTCCAATCTGCTGCAAAACGCCGCGCGGTACAGCCCCGGGGATCTGTCCGTCACGCTGACCCGGGAGGGGCAGGTGATTTTCGCCAACACGGCCCCGGAGCTGGACCCGGTGGCGGTGGGGCAGCTTTTCCACCGGTACGAGACCCTCGCCGCCGCCCGGCCCGCCACGGGTCTGGGACTGACCATTGCCCGGGCCCTGGCGGAGCGAATGGGCGGCAGCCTGACGGCGGAATACCGGGAGGGGAAGCTGATTTTGACCCTTTTCTTTCCGGAGGCGTTGCCAAACGGGTGAAAACATGTTATGATAGGACGAACAAGGGGGGAGCGCCATGGACACCGCGCCAAAATACCCGGTCCTGCTGGTCCACGGCATGGCCGTCCGAGACAACGGCCGCACCGGCTACTGGGGCCGCATTCCCCAGGCGCTGGAGGAAATGGGCTGCCGGGTCTCCTTTTCCGGGCAGGACAGCCAGGGGACCATTCCCGCCAACGCCCGGACCATCCTGGAGCGGATCGACAGCGTCCTGGCCCAGACCGGGGCGGAAAAGGTGAACATCATCGCCCACTCCAAGGGCGGTCTGGACAGCCGCTACGCCATCTCCACCCTGGGCGCCGGGGCCAAGGTGGCCTCCCTGACCACCCTCTGCACGCCCCACCGGGGGAGCCGGACGGTGGACTGCCTGATGTGCTTCCCCAAGCCTCTGGTGAAGCTGGCGGGAAAGGCGGCGGACGGCTGGTTCCGCAGTCAGGGCGACCAGGAGCCAGCCTCCTACCAGGTTTTCCAGTCCCTGACCACCGCCGGGGCGGCGGCGTTCAACCGGGAGAACCCGGACGACGCGGGGGTGTACTATCAGAGCTACGCCTTCGTGATGAAGCATCCTTTCAGCGACCCCACGTTGAGCCTGACCAATTTTGTGGTCAACCTGATCGAGGGGGAAAACGACGGCCTGCTGCCTCCCGAGACCATGGCCTGGGGAGATTTTAAGGGCGTCCGGACCGCACCCGGCCGCCGGGGCATTTCCCACATCGACGCGGTGGATATGCACCGCCGGCTCTTTGCCAAGAAGCCTGGCAAGGGGGTGGAGGACATTGTGGAGGTCTACCGGGAGATCGTCTTAGAGTTGGCCCGGCGGGGATTTTAAGGAGGTACGATATGAAAACGGAGAAAATTTATCTGGCTGGCGGCTGCTTCTGGGGCGCCCAGAAGTATTTTGACTGCCTGACCGGCGTTTTGGGGACCCGGGTGGGCTACGCCAACGGAAGGACGGAAAATCCAACCTATGAGCAGGTCAAATACCAGCACACCGGCCACGCCGAGACGGTGGAGGTGACCTTCGACCCGGCGGTTTTGTCTCTGACGGAGCTGCTGGAGCAGTTTTACAAGGCCATCGACCCCACCTCTGTCAACCGCCAGGGGGGCGACGTGGGGGAGCAGTACCGCACCGGGGTGTACTATGCGAATCCCGACCAGGAGCCGGTGATCCGGGCCTCTCTGGCGGCCCTGCAGACCCGCTGCGAAAAGGAAGTGGCGGTCCAGTGCCAGCATCTGGAGCAGTTTTTCCCGGCGGAGGAGTATCACCAGAAGTATCTGGAGAAGAACCCGGGGGGCTACTGCCATATCGGCCCGGCCCTGTTCCAAAGCGCCCGGGAATATCGGCCTGAAAAGAAGGACGGCGGCCACCCTCGCGAGACTACAATATTATAATATAAGAACAATACAGACGCGCGATCGGAGTGAATACCCCTGTCTTCATTCCAATCGCGCATTGATTTTATTGTAAAGCCTGTAAAAAAGATCATTACGCGCCGGCGTGGGGCGCGATGGTCCTGTTTCAGACGGATTTTTATAATCTGAGACTATACAAATCATAAAAAGCATGGTATAATCCTATCAAAGAACGAGGAGGCGCGGCGGATGGATTTTCGGGAGCTGAGCTATGTTCTGGCCATTGCCAAATATCAGAATATCACACGGGCGGCGGAGGCCCTCTATGTCAGCCAGCCCACTCTGAGTACCTTTTTGATCGGTCTGGAGCGGGATCTGGGGCTGAAGCTCTTTCGCCGGTTGGGGCACAGATATGTGCTGACCTACGCCGGGGAGCGGTATGTGGAGCGGGCCAATCAGATCATTCGGGTGAAAAACGACCTGGATTTGGAGCTGGCGGATATCATCAAGCGGGATGTAGGCGTGCTGAACGTGGCGCTGCCGCCGATGCGCTGCGCCTTTGTGCTGCCCAAGGTTTTGCCCGCCTTTGAGAAGCGGTTTCCAAATGTGCGGGTCAATATCTTTGAGGGCCACTCCACCGCCAACGATCACCGGCTTCTGGACGGGCAGGTGGACATTGCCTTTTACAGCAAACCCAACAGTCTCCATCCCCAGATCACCTATGAGACCATCGCCATGGAGGAAATGCTCATCTGCACCTGCAGGGACCACCCCCTGGGCCGGTTTGCCCAGCCCAATCCCGCCAGCCGGTACCCCCGGCTGGACCCGGCGCTGCTGAAGGATCAGCGGATCCTGCTCATGCTGCCGGAGCAGCGGACCCGGCAGATCGTGGACGACTACCTCCGGGAGGCGGGGCTGAAATTCGACAATGTGATGTGTACCAGCAATATGTCCGCCATTCTGGAACTGGTGGCGGTGGGCTATGGGGTTTCCTTCCTCTTTGAGACCCATCTGCGTCACCGGCCTGCCGGGGAGCGGATGGACAGGTTCAGCTTCGGGCAGCCCAAGACCTGCTCCAACTTCGTGGTGGCCTACCGAAAGGGCAGTTATCTGCCGGTATATGCCCGGGAATTTATTGAGCTTACACGGCAGCTCTTTACCCCGTGAAGGGTGGGCCCCGCGGACGGAGCAGGGGCGTTCCCGCACACGCTTTGTTCCCTTTCCACAAGGAAAGGGAACATTTTTTGTGGATTTTACCATATACAAAAACTATAAAATATATTAAAATCATGTATTTTACTTATTTATATAATCATTGTATGATGGTCTCAGCAAGGGGAGGACGGCTCCCCAGATCGGAAAACATTTTAGAAAGGATTGATACGATGGTAAAACTCTACGACTCCGGCGTGTACCTCCTGAAGGGCAAGACCCTGGTCCCTGAGGGGCAGGCCCCCCAGACCTTCCAAAAGGAAGAAGCGAAAAAGGGGACCATCGCCTACGGCATCCTCCAGGCTCACAATCAAAGCGGCGACCCTGACAATCTGAAAATCAAATTCGACGCCATCACCAGCCACGACCTGACCTATGTGGGCATCATCCAGACGGCGCGGGCATCGGGTCTGGACAAATTCCCCCTTCCCTACGTATTGACCTGCTGCCACAACAGCCTCTGCGCCGTGGGCGGCACCATCAACGAGGACGACCACGTCTTTGGCCTCACCGCCTGCAAGAAGTACGGCGGCATCTACCTGCCGCCCCACATGGGCGTCATCCACCAGTATATGCGGGAGACCATGGCCGGCGGCGGCAAGATGATCCTGGGCTCCGACTCCCACACCCGCTACGGCGCCCTGGGCACCATGGCCGTGGGCGAAGGCGGCGGCGAATTGGTCAAGCAGATTCTGGAGCAGACCTGGGACGCGGCCTATCCCCAGGTGATCGCGGTGTATCTGGACGGCAAGCCCCGCCCTGGGATCGGGCCCCAGGACATTGCCATCGCCATCGTCTCCGCGGTATTCCAGAACGGCTATGTGAAAAACAAGGTCATGGAATTTGTGGGTCCCGGCGTGTCCACCATGTCCACGGACTACCGCAACGGCATCGACGTCATGACCACGGAGACCACCTGCCTGTCCTCCATCTGGCGGACCGACGAGGATACCCATGCCTACCTGACCAAGCATGGCCGGGGCGGCGACTTCCGGCAGCTGGACCCGGCGGAAGTGGCGTATTACGACGGCTGCGTGTATGTGGATCTGTCCACGGTCCACAGCATGATTGCCCTGCCCTTCCATCCCTCCAACGGCTATGAGATCCGAACCCTGAATGAAAATCTGGACGACATTCTCCATCTGGTGGAATCCGACGCCCAGAAGCTCATCAAGCGGCCGGAGCTCCACTTGAATCTGTGGGAGAAGGTACACGACGGGGCCCTCTACGCCGATCAGGGCACCATCGCCGGCTGCGCCGGCGGCACCTACTCCAACATCATGGAGGCGGCCTACCTGCTAGACGGCAAGAGTACCGGCGACGGGGAATTTGCCCTGGGGATCTACCCCAGCAGCCAGGCCGTCATGCTGGACCTGGTTCGCAAGGGCGCGGTGGAGAAGCTGCTCTCTGCCGGCGCTACCATTCGGACCGCCTTCTGCGGACCCTGCTTCGGCGCGGGGGACACCCCGGCCCATGGCGGCCTCTCCGTTCGGCACACCACCCGGAAC
This sequence comes from uncultured Oscillospiraceae bacterium, assembly GCA_947632695.1. Classification (GTDB taxonomy): domain Bacteria; phylum Bacillota; class Clostridia; order Oscillospirales; family Oscillospiraceae; genus Faecousia. Next base: position 8,671 of record CANRQC010000053.1, read on the forward strand.
TTCCCCAATCGGGAGGGCTCCAAGCCCGGCAACGGCCAGATCGCCAGCGTGGCGCTGATGGACGCCCGCTCTGTGGCGGCCACTGCGGCCAACAGAGGCCGGATCACCGCCGCCGACGAGCTGGGCTATGAGTATACCTGCCCGGAATATGATTTTGATCCCACCGCCTACGCCCACCGGGTCTATCAGGGCTTCGGCAAGGGCGACCTGAACGAGCCGCTGGTCTGCGGCCCCAACATCAAGGACTGGCCGGAGCTGCCGCCGCTGAACAAGCATATGCTCTTGAAGGTCTGCGCGTACATCACCGACCCCGTCACCACCACCGACGAGCTGATCCCCTCCGGCGAGACTGGGTCCTTCCGGTCCAACCCCATGGGTCTGGCGGAGTTCACCCTGAGCCGCCGGGTGCCGGGCTACGTTGCCAAGGCCAAGGCCGTCATGGCCGACGAGAAGGCCCGGAAGGCCGGTTCCTGCCCTGACGCGGTGGCGGCGGTCCTGGACCAGGTCCGCGCCATTCCCGGCTGCGAGGATGTGAAGGACGAGGATGTGGACCTGAGCAGCACCATCTACGCGGTGAAGCCCGGCGACGGCTCCGCGCGGGAGCAGGCCGCCTCCTGCCAGCGGGTGCTGCTGGGCGGCGCCAACATCGTCAAGGAGTACGCCACCAAGCGTTACCGCTCCAATCTGATCAACTGGGGCATGGTGCCCTTTGTCACCGAGGACCCGGACTTTGCGGATGATGACTACATCTTCGTTCCCAACATCCGTCAGGCTCTGGAGGGGGATATGACCGTCCTTCCCGCCTATGTGCTGGGGGCGCGTCCCCGGTCCCTGAAGCTGTCCATCGGCGCGCTGACCCAGGAGGAGAAGCAGATCCTGCGCCAGGGCAGTCTCATCAACTACAACCGGGCTCAGAAGGCCGGAAAGTGAGGAGCATTATGGAAAAGAAGACCCTGCGCCTGCCGGTGTCCATCCTCCGGGGCGGCACCAGCAAGGGCGTGTACATCCTGGAAACGGATCTGCCGGAGGACCGGGCGGAGTGGGAGCCCCTGCTCCTGCGGCTCATGGGCAGCCCGGACAAAAAGCAGATCGACGGCCTGGGCGGCTCCCAGTCCGTCACCAGCAAGGTGGCCATCATCAAGCGCTCCGCCCGGCCCGACGCGGATGTGGACTACACCTTCGCCCAGGTGTCCGTTGACAAGCCTCTGGTGAGCTACAAGGGCAACTGCGGCAACATCTCCTCCGGGGTGGGCCCCTTCGCCATTGAAAAGGGCCTGGTGGAGGCGAAGGACGGCCAAACCAGCGTGCGCATCTTCAATACCAACACCGGCAAGATCATCATCTCCGATGTGCAGACCCCGGGGGGCCAGGTGGCCTATGAGGGAGACTTCGCCATCGCCGGAGTCCCCGGCGCCGCCTCTCCCATCAAACTGAAATTCGTGGAGCCCGCCGGGACTCTGGGCCACGGTCTGCTCCCCACGGGCAACGCGGTGGACACCCTGGACGTGCCGGGCTTTGGCCCTGTGCAGGTCTCCATTGTGGACGCGGCCAATCCCCTGGTGTTCGTGAAGGCCGCGGACTTGGGACTACGGGGCAGCGAGCTTCCCGACGAGCTGGACGCGGACCCGGCAAAGCTGGACCTTTTAGAGCGGGTCCGGGGCATTGCCGCGGTGAAGCTGGGCCTGATTGAGGATTACACCCGCTCCGCCTGGGACACCCCGGGCATCCCCAAGATGACCTTCGTATCGGAACCGGAGACCTACACAGCGGCCAACGGCAAGGTCATCGAAAAGGACAGCATCGACCTCCGCTCCCGCATGATGTCCATGCAAAAGACCCACCCCAGCTACGCCATGACCGGCGCCATGTGTACCGCCGCGGCGGCGGTGGTCCCCGGCAGCATCGTGCAGCAGGTCCTGTCCCCGGATGTGGATACCCAGTTCATCCGCATCGGACACCCCGGCGGTGTTCTGGAGTGCGGTGTGGACTACCGGGAGAATGGGGCGGAGCCCATTATCGACGATACCTTCGGTTTCCGCACGGCCAACCTCCTGCTGGAGGGCGTCGCCCAGATCCGGCTCTAAGGGGGACGCCATGAACATGAAAAAATATACAGCGCTCCTGCTGACGGCGGTTTTGCTGCTCTCCGTTTTGGCCGGATGCGGCGGCGCCGCAACAGACCGGGAGGAGGAACCCGTCGCGGGGGAGGGGTTCCTCGGAAACTTCATCGGATACCCGCCCAAGGAGCTGTCCGGCGTCATCCAGTGGGGCGCGGGCGGCGGCACCGATTCTCTGATGCGGCCCCTGGCGGTGCTGGCCCAGGATGTGCTGGGCACCAACATCGTCCTCACCAACAAGACCGGCAACACCGGCGCTGTGGCGGTGGAATATGTCTATCACCAGCCCGCGGACGGTGCCACCCTTCTGATGGGCGCGGAGAACCCGGCCCTCTATGATACCCTGGGCATCTCCACCCTCACCTACGAGAACTTTGCGTGCGTCTTTCTCATCGGCAGCGAGACCACCGGCATCGTGGTGCCGGAGGGCTCCCCCTACGGCTCCCTGACGGAGCTGGTGGAGGCCGCCAAGTCCGGCAAGGAGGTCACCCTGGCCACCACCGGCGTCGGCGGACTTCCCTGGGAGGTGGCGGCAATGCTCAAATCCGTCACAGGGGCCGAGTTTACCCAGATCCCCTACGACAGCGACGCCTCCGCCAAGGAGGCGGTACTCTCCGGGGCGTGCGATTTCACCGTCTCCAAGATCCAGATGGGCTATCAGGAGTACAAGTCCGGAGAGTACAAATGGCTGTGCGTCCTCGCCAAGGAGCCGGTGGAGCTGATGAAGGATGTGCCTCTGATCACTGCGGAGTACCCGGCATTTGAGGATCTGCTCCCCTGGGGTCCCTTCTACGGGGTCTTTGTCAAGGAGGGGACGGACGAGAACATTGTAAAGATCCTGTCCGACGCCTTTCAAAAGGCCTACGCGGATTCCAGCTATCAGACCATGCTGCGCTATTTCTGCATCAACCCCCTGGGCTATACCGGCGAGGAGGCCGCTGCGTACATCGCCAAGTGGCGTGAAAACACAGGGAACCTTTTAAGCGAGGCCGAATGAGCCCCGCCCTGTAAAATAAATATCATTTAAAAATATCATTTGGAGGCGAAATCTACTCATGGCAGACTTTTTAGCTCCTTATATGCCCGTGATCTCCCTGGTGGTCCTGGTGATCGTGGTGGCCATCGGCTTTATCAAGAAGGTCAACCTGGGCTTTTTGTCCCTGGGCGTGGCGTTTATCCTGACCATCGTGGGCGGGCTCAAGGCGTCCGCCGTCACAAGCGGCTTCTCCAGCTCCATGTTCGTTACTCTGGTGGGCGTCACCTTCCTTTTCGGCATGGCCTCCCAGAACGGCACGCTGGACCTGTTCTCCAAGAAGATCGTGGCCCTGGTGGGCAAGCACACGGTGCTGATCCCTATTTTGATGTTCGTGCTGTCCGCCTTTATCTCCGCCATCGGGCCGGGACACATTGCCGCCGGCATCCTGATGACCACCTTCGCCATGTACCTGGCCTTTGAGATGGACATCAACCCCTGGGTCACCGCCCTCTTCGCCAAGCTGGGCGCCAATGCCGGGTGCGCGTCGCCATTGTCTCTTACCGGCATCCTGGCCAAGGAGCTCTCCGAGCCCATGGGCTACAGCGGCTTCGGGCTCCACCTGTTCCTGTCCACGCTGCTCTCCGGATTTATCTTCACCCTCATTATCTACATCGGCTCCAAGAGCTACAAGGTCAAGGCGGATAACCCCCTGAAATGGTCCGAGATCCCCAAGTTCAACCGCAACCAGAAGCTGACCATGGCCGCCATCGTCATCATGGTCATCTGCTGCATTGGCTTCAAGCTGGACACCGGCCTCTTTGCCTTCATCATGGCCGCCATTTTGATCCTCCTGGGAGCAGCCGACGAGAAGGCCGCCATCAAGGGCATTCCCTGGGGCACCCTCATTATGATCTGCGGCGTGGGCGCGCTGGTCAGCGTCATCGATAAGCTGGGCGGCATCACCATGATCTCCAGCTTCCTCACCGGCCTCATGGGTGAAAAGACCGCCGTTCCCATTATGGCCGCCACCTCCGGCATCCTGTCCTGGGTCAGCTCCACCACCGGTGTGGTCATGCCGGCGCTGTTCCCCATCGCGGACCAGGTGGCCCAGCAGTTTAGCGGCGTCAACTATGTGGAGCTGATCTCCGCCATCACCGCCACCTCCTTCGCGGCGGCCATCAGCCCCCTGTCCACCGGCGGCGCCATTATCATGTCCTCCTACTCCGCCTCCAAGGAGACCACCAACGCGGAGATGAACAAGCTCTTCCGAAACCTGTTCCTCCTGTCCGTGGCCAACGTGGCGGTCAACGTCCTCCTGTCGGCCCTGGGCGTGTTTAGTCTGGGCGGACTGTTCTATTAAAGAATTTTAAAAGCCCACAAAAGCCCGCCGCGGAAGCCTCCGCGGCGGGCTCAGTCTACCAAAAAGCGGAAAAACCGCCTTTTTCTACGGTATTGACTACCGAAAAATCGCCCCTTAAAACCCCGAAAAGCCTTGGCTTGATAGTGATAAGGAACTAATTGAACTTATCAACTGTCGGCTGACGGTTTCGGGTGCAGAAAATCCCCATTTGATACTCATATATGAGTAACTCAAATGGGGATTTTTACTGTCACTTCATCAACTCGTCCGACAGCCGCATAATCTCCGGCGCAAGCTTTGCCCGCTTGCGTTTGACCATATGGTTGTAGAGCGGGTAGGCCGCGATCACGCCGATGACGCCGATCACACC
>CANRQC010000054.1 GCA_947632695.1 uncultured Oscillospiraceae bacterium
ATCGGCGAGCCCGGCGTGGGCAAGACCGCCATCGCCGAGGGCCTGGCCCAGCGGATCGCCGCCGGGGACGTGCCCTACAAGCTGCGGGACAAGGAGGTGTTCCTCCTGGATCTGACCGCCCTGGTGGCGGGCACCCAGTTCCGGGGCCAGTTTGAGAGCCGGATGAAGAGCCTGATCGGGGAGATCAAGGAGTGCGGCAACATCATCCTGGTCATTGACGAGGTCCACAATCTGGTGGGCGCCGGGGACGCCGAGGGCTCCATGAACGCCGCCAATATTTTGAAGCCCGCCCTCTCCCGGGGGGAGATCCAGGTCATCGGCGCCACGACCTTCAACGAGTACCGCCGGTATATCGAGAAGGACGCCGCCCTGGAGCGCCGGTTCCAGCCGGTCACCGTGGCGGAGCCCACCATTGAAGAGGCCTGCCAGATCATGCAGGGCATCGCCAAGAGCTATGCCGAGTTCCATGGGGTGTCCATCTCCCCGGAGATCGCCCGGCAGTGCGTCATCCTCTCCGAGCGGTATATCACCGACCGGTTTTTGCCGGACAAGGCCATCGACCTGCTGGACGAGGCCTGCTCCGATGTAAACCTCCGCTCCAAGGAGCTGTCCCAGCTGGCGGAGCTGAAAAAGGAGCGGGATGACTACGAGCTGGAGCTGAAAATGCTCAACGAGGACACCCAGAACCAGCAGTACGAGCGGCTGGCCACGGTCCGCAGCCGGCTCTACCAGCTTTCCGATCAGATTGAAAAGCTGTCCCAGGTGCCTCCGCCCCCGGTGACCATGGAGAACCTGGCCCGGATCATCGAGCTGTGGACCAAAATTCCCGCCAGCAAGATCAAGGCCCAGGAATATGAGCAGCTCCAGGGCCTGGCTGATCGGCTGAAAGAGCATATCGTGGGCCAGGATCAGGCGGTGGAGGCGGTGGCCCGGGCCATTCGCCGGAACCGGGTGGGCATTTCTCCCAAGAAGAAGCCGGTGTCCTTCATTTTTGTGGGCCCCACCGGCGTGGGCAAGACCGAGCTGGTGAAGTGCCTGGCCAGCGACCTGTTTGACTCTGTGGATTCCCTGATTCGGCTGGATATGTCGGAGTATATGGAAAAGCACACCGTCTCCAAGCTCATCGGCTCCCCCCCGGGCTATGTGGGCTATGACGAGGCCGGGCAGCTCACGGAGAAGATCCGCCGCCGCCCCTACAGCGTGGTGCTTTTTGACGAGATCGAGAAGGCCCATCCCGACGTGCTGAACATCCTTCTGCAGGTGCTGGACGACGGCCGGATCACCGACGCCCAGGGCCGGGTGGTGAATTTCGAGAACACCATCATCGTCATGACCTCCAACGCCGGCTCCGAGGGCAGGGTAGGGGGCCTGGGCTTTGGCCGGACCGACCGGGAGCAGACCCAGGAGAAGACCATGCAGGCCCTGCGGGACTTCCTCCGTCCGGAATTTCTGAACCGGGTGGACGAGATCGTGACCTTCAACCATCTGTCGGAGGAGCATTTCCTGGGCATTGCCGACATCATGCTCCGGGAGCTGAAGGAGAGTCTTGAAAATCGGGGCCTGGCGCTGACCTGGGACGATTCCGTGCCCGCCGCCCTGGTGAAGAAGGCCTACTCCGTTACCTACGGCGCCCGGAATCTGCGGCGGACCATCCAGCGGGAGCTGGAGGACCCCATCTCCCAGAAGATTATCGACTCCTTCCAGACGCCCATCCAGGGCATCACCGCCAAGGCCGAAAACGGCGAGATCACCATCACGGCGGAGTAATAGGCAAAGAAAATAAAAGGGCTTTCGAGGTCAAGCGCGACTTCGGAAGCCCTTTTTTGTTGTAATGTGTGAGAAAAAGAAATAAGCGGCCGGGCGCTGCCAAGCGCGCTTATGCCTTCGCCCGATAGGTGATAGCGAGATATTTGCTTGCCCACCGATCGTCCCATGCGCCGTATTTGGTGATCTGGCCGCCGCAGTGAAGATCTTCCGCGATCTCCAGGATCACATCCTTTAATTCCAGCGATTCGATGAACTTTTGCGGAATGCCGTCCAGGCCGAGAGCGGCGCCTAAGATATTTCCCGCCACCGCGCCGGTAGAGTCGCTGTCGCCGTCGTGGTTCACGGCGGCGATAATGCCCCGTTCAAAGTCATCCGCGTATTTCAGCGCGCAGTACACGGCAATGGCCAGGGTCTCCTCCGCCACCCAGCCTTCTCCCAGCTGCCGGATCGCGTCGAGATCATCCAGATTTTCCGCCGAAAGATCGATGGCTTTCTGAATGAGGGCCAAAAGTGCCGCCATATGCTCTGCCTTTGGAAAGAGGGCCGGCATGGCGCTCATGGCGTCCTTGACGGCGGACAGGATGCTGTCGCCGTTTTCGCAAATTTTCAAAATGATATGGGTGAGCATGGCCGCCGGAATGTACCCAAGCTCATGCCCGTGGGTCAGCGCCGCGGCAGCCGCCCCGATCCGGTCGATTTCCTCCGGCTTGTGCCGTGTATCGCAAAAATACAGGCCCACCGGCGCGACCCGCATGATCCCGCCGCAGCCCTTGCTGTGATTCAACGGGTTTTCCATGGTTCCGTTCCCGCCGTGCCCCAGGGCGGACAGACAGGTGATGCCCGGCGCTCTGGAGCTGAACATCTCCGGGAGATTGACAAGCCAGGAATAGTGAGGCTCCTCCGGCAGTGGATAGGGTTCCGTCTGCGTCCGATACCAATCCCGGTAGCTGTAAGCGATATAGTGGGCATAGTCGCTCATGATCCCCCGGGTCATCCCTCTGGTGGTCCCAAGCAACAGCCCGGTGGCGGTGAAAAGCGTCATCTGCGTATCGTCGGATATTTCCGCGACGCCATTGCACAATTCATATTCCGTGATGCCGTGTTCCCCATATTTTTGGAATATGGACGAAGCGGGCGAAAACTCGACCGCGTATCCAAGGGCGTCTCCGGCGGCGCCACCGATCAGGCAGCCTTTAAATTGATTGAGGTCCCGCATGACCATGCTCCTCTCTGTATCACCGGTTCAGGAACCAGTCCTCCACAATGTCCCGGTGGGTGATGACGATGTCCAGCGCCCTTGCCTCCTCCCGGGTAAAAAAGGCCAGCTGCCGGGACTCCCGGCTGATGGTGAGGGTGGGCTCCGTCTCCAACTCCAAGCCGAAGGCCACTACCACCATCCGCCAAACGCTGCCGTCCCGGTAGGCGGCGATCCGCCCCGGCTCGCCATAGACCTTCAGTCGCTTTAAAGACTGGGGCCGCACCCGCAGGCCCAGCTCCTCGTAGAGCTCCCGGACCATGGCCTCCTCCTCGGTCTCGTGGGCCTTGACGCCGCCGCCGGGCAGGCCCCAGGCGCCGCAGTCCCACCGCTTTTCCAGCAGAACGCGGCCCCGGCAGGTGATGACGGCGTTGGCCCCCAGATGGGCGCCCCGGGTGGGCTTGGGCGCGTTGGGGTCCCCTCGGTAGAATTGGACGATCTGCATCATTGCGCCTCCTTTTGCAGGGAAAGGTGACGGGAGTCGAAGCCACGCCGCTTTGCGGGGGCTCTTTTCGGCGCTTTTCCCCTTATCGTCGTCGCCTTGCGACAGCAAGGCTTTCTCCTCTGCGGGCAAAATCATCCAAAAATTGCTCCCCGCAAAGTGCTGCGCAGTTTCCGGCGAGGTGATTTTCGTTCAGGCAAGCAAAAGACCGCAGGGAATACTGGCTATGTATTTCCAAGGGCTTTTGTGAAGACTGGGCGGAAATGACCCGGCGGAAACCGACGTGGGTCCGATTCCCGTCACCTAAAGGGTTTTCTACCATTATAGGCTCTGGGGGCGGCGTTGTCAAATCGAAAATTCCTGAGGCACCGGCTTGGTGACGCCGGTGCGGCGCTCCCGGCTCAATCCGCCGGCCATATGACCGGCGGCGTCCCCGGTAAACTGGGCCCGGCGGATGATATCCTCCCCGTACCGGTCCCGGAGAGCGTCAATGGCCTCGTCCAGCCGCAGCCGCTTTTCCTGCTGGGCAGGGGAGAGGCCGGAGAACAGGTCGAACTGCTGATAGGGTTCGTCGGACAGCCGGGTGACCTGCACCCCCAGCTGCCGCAGAGGGGTGAAGGTGTCCCAGGCCTCGTCGAACACCTGACAGGCAGCCCGGTAAAGGGCCTGGGTGCCGTTGGTGGCGCTTTCCATTTGGGCCTGATGGGAAAAGTGGCCGAAATCCGCCGTCCGCAGGTGAACGGCAATGCACCGTCCGTTCTTTCCGTCCCGGCGCAGGCGCATGGCCACGGTCTCGCACAGGCTCAGCAGCACCCGGTGGGCCTCCTCCCGGGTCTTCACGTCCCGGGGCGTGGTGACGGAGTTGCCGTAGCCCTTGTTTTCCGGGGCGACGGGGGTCAGGGACTCCGCCCCCCGGCCATTGGCGAAGTGCCAGAGAGTCTCTCCCGGCTTGCCCAGATGGCGGCGCAGCAGCCCGGGGTCGGCAGCCGCCAGGTCACCAATGGTTTGGATCCCGATCCTTTGGAGCTTCCGCTCTGTGGCGCTGCCCACCAAAAACAGCTTCCGTACCTCCAGCGGCCAGAATTTTTCCGGGATCTCCTCGGGAAACAGGGTGTGGACCCGGTCGGGCTTTTCAAAATCCCCGGCAATTTTTGCCAGCAGCTTGTTGGAGGAGACGCCCACGTTCACGGTAAAGCCCAGCTCCTCCCATACCCGGCGGCGCAGGCTCTCCGCCGCCGTCCGGGGCGGCCCGAAGAGCCGCTGGGTGCCGGTCATGTCCACCCACGCCTCGTCGATGGAGTACTGCTCTACCACCGGCGAAAACGTCCGCAACAGAGCGACAAAATGCCGGGAAGCCTGGACATACAGATGATAGTCCGGCGGAACCACCTTTAAATTGGGGCACTTTTCCAGTGCCTGGAACAGGGGCTCCCCGGTCTGGATGCCGAATTTTTTCGCCGGGACGCTTTTGGCCAGAATGATGCTGTGGCGGGAGGCCTTGTCTCCCGCCACCACCGATGGGATTTCCCGCAGATCCTCCTTCTCGCCCAGGATCTTCACCCGATAGGCGGCGGTCCAGCTTAAAAACGCCGAGTTGGCGTCCACATGAAAAATGACACGCTCCATTTTTTCCTCCTAGCAGATCCACCGGAGCAGCTGCCAGGCGTGGGAACGGATGAGATAGCGCAGCTCAAAGAGCTGCTCCCGCCCCTCCCGGAAAGCCCGGCAGAGAAAGATCTGGGCCTCAATGCCCACATACTGCACCGGCTTGACGCTGACGATCTCCTGAATATCCACCCGCCGCAGATTGTGCTGCCCATCCTCCAGCTGGAGCCGGAGGGGGCGGAGGGTCCCGTCGGCGGCGCACAGGCAGATCACATCCACGGGGCAAACGGCAGTTTCCATGCTCTTCGCCTCCTGATGGGAACATTATAGCACATTTGTTCGATAACGTCAAGGAGAAAATTTTGGTTGTCCTCCGGGCGCCGGTCTGCTATAATAAAAGAAACGTGCCGAGAGAAAGAGGGCGCTGCTATGCTGAAATATCCCTGCCTGGTGCTGGATTACGACGATACGGTGGTCCAGAGCGAGGCCACGGTCAACTATCCCTATTTTTGCTACATTCTGGACCAATTCCGCCCTGGGGCGTCCATCACCCTAGCCGAATACACCCAGGGCTGCTTTTCTCCGGGATTTTCCGGGATGTGCCGGGAGCGGTTCGGCTTTACCGACGAGGAATTGGCCGCGGAATTTCGGGGCTGGCAGGAATACGTCCGCACCCATATGCCGGAGCCCTTTCCCGGGATCGATCGGGTCATCCGGCGGCAGAAGGAGGCGGGGGGACTGGTGTGCGTGGTATCCCACTCCTCCAGCGACAACATTCGCCGGCTCTATCAGAGCAGCTTTGGGATCACCCCCGACGCTGTCTATGGCTGGGACGTTCCACCGGAGCAGCGAAAGCCCAGCCCCTTCCCCCTGGAGGACATCATGCGCCGCTTTCGCCTGCCCCCGGAGGCGCTGCTGGTGGTGGACGACCTGCTGCCCGGCTGGCAGATGGCCCGGGCCGCCGGCGTGCAGGTCGCCTTCGCCGCCTGGGGCCGGCTGGACTGCCCGGAAATTCTCCGGCAGATGGAGGGGTCCTGCGATTTTTCCTTCCGCAGTCCGGAGGCCTTGGAAAAATTCCTGTTTGACGGCCTTGACAGTCATGGTATAATACATACGTAGTCCATCAGAAAAGGGGGTGCCGCGGACGGAAAAGCAACGCGTCAAGGTCATGGCCCGGAACCGGGAAGCCTACCACGAATATTTTGTGGAGGAGGAGCTGGAGGCGGGCATCGAGCTGTGCGGCACCGAGGTCAAGTCCATCCGCCAGGGGGCGCTGAACCTGAAGGACGCCTGGTGCGGCGTGAAAAACGGGGAAATGCTTGTCAACCAGATGCACATCTCCCCCTATGAGCAGGGGAACATTTTCAACCGGGATCCCACCCGCCCCCGCCGCCTGCTGCTCCACAAGCGGGAGATTATGCGGCTCTACGGCAAGGTCAAGCAGGAGGGGTACGCCCTGATCCCCCTGTCCGTGTATTTTAAAGGCAGCCGGGTGAAGGTCAACCTGGGGCTGTGCAAGGGCAAAAAACTCTATGATAAGAGACAGGCCGCCGCGGAAAAGGACGCCCAGCGTCAGATCCAGCGGGCCATGAAGGAGCGATATTGATATGAATCCCACATTCACCATCACCATGGAAAACGGCGGCGTCATCACGGGGGAGCTGTACCCGGACAAGGCGCCCCAGAGCGTTTACAATTTCATCTCCCTGGCCAATAAGGGCTTTTACAACGGCCTGATCTTCCATCGGGTGATCCCCGGCTTTATGATCCAGGGCGGCTGCCCCGAGGGCACCGGCATGGGCGGCCCGGGGTACTGCATCAAGGGCGAATTTTTCTACAATGGCGTGAAAAACGACCTGCGGCACAAGCGGGGCGTACTGTCCATGGCCCGGAGCCAGTCTATGAACTCGGCGGGGAGCCAGTTTTTCATCATGCACGACGACGCCAAGCACTTAGACGGCCAGTATGCCGCCTTCGGCAAGGTGACCGGCGGCATGGAGGTGGTGGACGCCATCGCCGCGGTTCGGACGGACCGCTCCGACCGTCCGCTGGAGCCCCAGAAGATCGCTTCCATTACCGTGGACACCCATGGAGAGAATTATCCTGAGCCCAACAAGCTGCCGGATCCCTACGGCCGCTTTTGAGGAATAGGGGGGCGTACTGGTTTCGACGGGGGTAGGAAGGCCGGAATAGCGGGCCGTGGCGCCTGGCCACGATAAAACGGGCAATTTTTTAAATTTAACTGACAACAATACTGTTGCAGTGGCTGCCTGATTAGGCTGGCCCATCCGCCCCGGAAGGTCCACGAGCCGGGAACGGGTGTGATCTTAGTGGAGCCCGTGCGTATGGTAAGCTTTGCCCATACCACGCATCATGAAGCTACCAATTCCCGTAGGGTGTTTGTTCCCGCCGGGAAAAGGGAATGTAAATAACAAACTGCGCCCGGAGAGGTTCCCTCCGACTTGCTTTCGGACAGGGGTCCGATTCCCCTCGCCTCCACCAAGAAAGGCCGCCGCAAGGCGGTCTTTTTTGGTGGAGGGGAAAGGGGAATCGGACGATTCAATCCAATCTGCCGGTGGCAGATTGGCCGCCGGGGCTCAACCCGGCGGAACCACTGTTTTTGCGCTGCAAAAACGGAAAAGATTCCCCTCGCCTCCACCAAAAATCGGCAAGCGACGTTCGGAGCTTGCCGATTTTTACTTCTTCACTATTCACTATTCGCTTTTCACTAGATACGAAGAGCCGATTTTTGGAAGGTAAGAAGTAATAGGTAATAGTGAAAAAGTGTGGTGTCCCCTTCGGGGACGATTGAATTTAATGCTGTGAGGGTTCAAGTCTATATCCCAAATCGCCGAAAAATCTTTTTTGTTGTGGTTTTCCAAGAAAGGCCGCCGCAAGGCGGTCTTTTTTGGTGGAGGAAGAAGGGGAATATGTGAAGGTTTTGATTGACGATTTTCCGAAATTCGGCTAATATAGGAACAGAATTAAAAAACGGGAGGAATTTTGATGACGGAGCTTGAAGTTATGCGCAGGGCCAAGATGTACATCGATCATATGGCCAATGGGGTCAACCCCATTGATGGCGCCCCTGTGCCAGACGAGAGTATTCTGAATAACGTGCGTATTTCCAGGTGCCTGTTTTATGTATCGGATATTTTAAGGCAGGTCATTGAAAATAACGGGGTCATTGGCAGCCATCAGACCATCCGAAAGGAATATTCCATTCCGGATGTGCGGAAATTCGCCCTTTCTGAGACGCCGATCTCTGTAAGCGAGATTGCCGAACGGTTAAACGACATCATCGATTTGGAGACTTGTCATAAGTTCAACCACACAGTCATCACTTCCTGGCTTATTGAAATTGGGGCATTGGAGGTAAAAAGTACTGTCGAGGGCAAAAACGTCAAGCGACCCACACCCCAGGGAAACGCTCTGGGGATATCGGTAGAATCGCGAACGGGCGCCAGAGGAGAATATACGGTCGTCCTCTACAATCGAGATGCCCAGCAGTTCCTCTTGGACAATATCGAATCCATCGTTTGCCTTGCGAACGCCTCAGGGAAAAAGTAGCACATCCAGACCGCAAAGCGCCATAAAGGCGCGGGATTTGCGGCGCGACGATCAAGCGGTATCGGCTACGAAAACGGCTTATGATCGGTGGAGGCAAAAGCCCGGAGGCGGTTTCTCCCCGGGCAGACAGTGAATAAACTTTCAAATTACCGGCAGCGTTATTGGGCAAAAGCGGCGGGATCAGTCCCGCCGCTCGTTTTCATTTTCATACCGCTCCCGAAACCGAGCGGAGAAGGCCGGCTCCTCGCCGGCGGCATAGAGATGGGAGATGTCCCCAAAGGCGCTCATGCGGAAATAGGCCAGCCCCTTCCGCCGTTCCTCCGTCACAAGGGTGGTCACCGACGATGGAGCGGCGCAGAGCCCATGCCACAGCGGCATGGGGGAGATGTTCAAAAGATGGCTCAGCAGTACGCACGCCACGCCAAAGTGGCAGAAAAAGGCAAGGGTATCTCCGTTTCCTTCCTCCACCCGATACAGCCGCCCCGCCCGGACATAGCCGTTGTCCGCCAGCACCTGGTCCAGACCCTTGCAGACCCAGTCGTAGGCCTGCTTCACCCCGCCCGCCTCCATGGCCGGGTGGCGATACCACCGGTCCGGCAGGAGAAAGTCCGGCTCCGCCGTCCAGTCCCCAGGGAGCCAGTCCCAGGGCACCATGTCCCGGTCCGGGGCGTCGGGACGACGGATGGGGGCCTGAAATTCCCGGAGCCAGGGCTGAACCTCCGCTTCTTGATTCATTTTTTCCAGGGTGGGCGCGGCGGTTTCCCGGGCCCGGCCCAGGGGAGAGGAGTAAAATTTCCGAATTTCCAGTTTGGAAAGCCGGGATGCCAAGAGCCGGGCCTCCCGGAAGCCCTTGGGCGTCAGAGAATCCCGGGCATAGTCCGGGTCGGCATGGCGGATGAGCAGCAGCTTCATAGGGACCTCCCAATTTTTTGTCCATTATATCAAACCCTTTGGAACTTTGCAAGAGATGGGGAAAAAGAGGGGCGAGGACGATTCCGGCGCTACTTTTCTCCCGGGGAAAATGAAAAAATACTTGTATATTTTCAAAAAATGTGATACGATATCATTCAGACGGCGCAGTATCCTAGTCGAAGCGGCCGGTTCCCAAGAAGGGCCTAAAAATCCTTTGAAGGGCATATCGATGAAGTCCCTGGTGTTTGCTTTTTGCGCCCAGCTTAGGGTGGATGCTGGGGGTTAAGGATTCCGGGCGCACCCCAATGGCATGGGGTATCCGACCCGGTTTCCGTGGAGACCTTTTCTTGTGCGACGGCGGAAGAGCCCCTGCTGGACCCGTCCGCGTACGAACTAGGTATGAACCTGCAAGGCGGTGCACAGAATCGTGTGCTGCGTGCAGAGTAGCCTGCCTTGCGTGGGTATGCGGGGAAAGGGGACAGGCGAAACGTTTCATGGCCATGGAATTTTCGCTATTGCTCCTGGAAACCATGCCTGCAAAAGAGGCTAAGAATCGGATCGCTTCGCAGTGGAAAACACCTAGGCTGTCCTTACCGGGCGGGCAGGGGATTGCAGTACGGACTCAGTGGCAATCGGGTAGTCAGAACCGGCAACGCCTGAACGGACGGATCAAACGGAAACGGCCCGCACGGCAACGGCGGGTATCGTCCGGGGAAAACCAACCCGACCTAAGCCGTAAGATTTATCCTGCCTGCCGCCGTCTTACTTAAACAATAAGGAGCGTTTCTTCCAAGTGGCTAAATCCGACCCAGACGCGGGGAAAAAAGAGCGAAATAAGACGATCCGCTGGGTCGTCACCATTTTCCTGGTCACGCTTCTGGTCTCCGCGGTGATCTCCCTGATCTCCGAGGAGCTTTTGGACGGAAGCGGCATTTTCGCCGCCTTCCTGATCCTGTTCGCAATCGTTTTCGTGGGCATTGTCTTTGATATTGTGGGCGTGGCTGTCACCTCCGCCGATGAGCGGCCCTTCCACTCCATGGCCGCCAGGAAGGTCCCCGGGGCCCAGGAGGCCATTCGGCTTCTGCGCAACGCCGAGCGGGTCAGCTCCATCTGCAACGACGTGGTGGGGGATATCTGCGGGGTGGTGTCCGGCGCGGCTTCGGCGGTGATCGCGTCCCAACTGATCCAAAATTTTTCCTTCAGCTGGCCCCGGGCGGCAGGCCTTTTCATGTCCGCCCTGGTTGCGGGTGTGACGGTGGGGGGCAAGGCCGTGGGCAAGACCCTTGCCATCGGCTCGGCTACCCAGATCGTCCACATGGTGGGGCGGCTGATCCACTGGTTCCGCACCCTGCCGGACATGTTCCGGAAGACAAAAAAGAAAAGTTAGGAAGATTATGCCGTGAGCATATTGGAAAATATTCAGGGCCATCAGGACCTACTGTGCCTGAACCATCAGGAGAGGCTTATTCTGTGCCGGGAGATCCGGGAATTTTTGGTCAGAAACGTCTCTCAAACCGGGGGCCATCTGGCCTCCAATTTAGGCGTGGTGGAGTTGACGGTGGCTTTGGAGACGGTATTTGATACCGCCGTTGACCGCCTGGTATTTGACGTGGGTCATCAGTCTTATGTTCATAAGCTGCTGACCGGCCGCCAGGCGGATTTTAAGCGCCTGCGCCAGTTCGGCGGCATGGCGGGCTTTCCCAAGCCGGAGGAGAGCGATACCGACGCTTTTGTGGCGGGTCACGCCTCCAGCGCGGTGTCCGTGGCACTGGGCATGGCCCGGGCAAGGACGCTGATGGGGGAGACCTACCATGTGGCCGCCGTCCTGGGGGACGGGGCCGCCACCGGGGGCTTGGCCTTCGAGGGCCTCAGCGATACCGCCGTCAGCGGAGAGCCCATGGTCATCATCCTCAACGACAATGAGATGTCCATTGACAAAAATGTGGGGGGCCTTGCCAAGCACCTGGCCCATCTGCGCACCGACCAGCGGTATCTGGACATCAAGCAGTGGTACAAGCGGGCGCTGCTGAAAATTCCCGGCGGCGCCGCCCTCTATCGGTTTTCTCACAATCTGAAAAGCTGGCTCAAGCGCTCCTTGATCCCCTCCACCATCTTTGACGAGATGGGCCTGACCTATTTGGGCCCGGTGGACGGTCACGATCTGCCCGCGCTCATCGCCCTGCTGCAATACGCGAAGAACGCGGAAAAGCCGGTGGTGGTCCATGTGCTGACCCAGAAGGGCCGGGGCTACGCCCCGGCGGAGCAGGACCCTGCCAAGTTCCACGGGGTGGGGCCCTTCGATCCCGTCACCGGCGAGGTGCCGGAAAAGACCGCCGAGACCTATTCCCAGCGGTTCGGGGCCGTTTTGTGCCGCCTGGCGGAGGAGAACAAACGGGTCTGCGCCATTACCGCCGCCATGCCCGGCGGCACCGGTCTGCTGTCCTTCAAGGAGCGGTTTCCCAACCGCCTGTTCGACGTGGGCATTGCCGAGGGCCACGCCGTTACCATGGCCGGGGGCCTTGCCAAGCAGGGCATGATCCCCGTGGTGGCCATCTATTCCACCTTCCTTCAGCGGTCCTATGATATGATCCTCCAGGACGTGGCCATGCTGGGCCTCCATGTGGTGCTGGCGGTGGATCGGGCCGGGTTGGTGGGCGAGGACGGGGCCACCCATCAGGGCACCTTCGATGTGGGATTTCTCCGCCAGGCTCCGGGATTGACCCTGTTGGCCCCCGGAAGCCTGCTGGAATTGGAGCAAATGCTGACCTGGGCGGTCAAGGAGCAGTCCGGCCCCGTGGCCATTCGCTATCCCCGGGGCGGGGAAGGGTCCTATCGGGACTCCGCCTGGGGCAGGGGGCGGGTCTGCCGCCACAGGACCGGCGGAGACGCCGCGATTTTGACCTACGGATGCCGGATGCTGGACAACGCCCTGGCGGCGGCGGACCGCCTTGCCGGGGAGGGGATCCAGATCACAGTGCTGCGGCTGCTGGAGCTGTCTCCGCTGCCGTCTGAAGAAGTCCTCGCCCTGCTGCCCGACGGGCCCCTCGTCATCGCGGAGGAGGCCTGTACCGGCTCTGGGATCAAGGAAGCCCTTGCCTGGGAGCTGGAGAGGCTGGGATTCGGCGGGACCGTTTTGGGTTTGGATCTGGGGCATCGATTTATCCCCCACGGGGATCTCAAGTCCCTCTACGGGATGTGCGGTTTGGATGGGGAATCCCTTGCCGCCGCCGTGAGAAAGGCGGTGGGCCGTGAAGATTAAAAAACGCTTGGACGTGCTGCTGACGGAGCGGGGACTTGCGGAAAACCGCACCAAAGCCCAGGCCATCATTATGAGCGGTCAGGTCTACGTCAACGGGCAGAAGGCCGATAAGTCGGGGGCTTCCTTTGAGGAAACGGCGGCCCTGGAGGTGCGGGGGGAGACCTGCCCCTATGTCAGCCGGGGCGGCTATAAGCTGGAAAAGGCCCTGGATGCCTTCGGCATTGACCCGCGGGGCTATGTGTGCAGCGATTCCGGGGCCTCCACCGGAGGCTTTACCGACTGCCTGTTACAGCGGGGCGCCAAAAAGGTCTTCGCCATCGACGTGGGCTACGGGCAGCTGGACTACCGGCTCCGCTCGGATCCCCGGGTGGTGGTGATGGAGCGCACCAATATCCGCTACGTCACCCCGGAGAGAATCGGGGAGCAGCTGGATCTGTCGGTTGTGGACGTGAGCTTTATCTCCTTGAAGCTGGTGCTGCCTGTTATTGACAAGCTTCTGAAGGACACCGGCCAGGTGGTCTGCCTGATTAAGCCCCAGTTTGAAGCGGGGCGGGAAAAGGTGGGCAAAAAAGGCGTGGTCCGGGAAAAGGACACCCACTTGGAGG
>CANRQC010000055.1 GCA_947632695.1 uncultured Oscillospiraceae bacterium
AATCCACCTTTCCCGCCCCCAGGTCGATGGCGTTGATGGCCTGGCCGGAGAGCTTGGGGCCGTAGAGGGAGAGCATACTGCTGCTCAGGGAAAGCACCAGGGCCAAGATCACCAGCCGCCGGTTCTTGCCCATGTACCGCCACAGACGGGCGAGCAGCTTGGGGGCGTTGAGCTTTTCATTGGAGAAATGCCGCCGGTCCCCGCTGGTCTCCCCCCGGGTCAGACGGCCGCCGCCGATCATATTGGGATTCGGCATCAGGCGCCCTCCTTTCCCTCGCCCATCTGGGTCTGGGCGATCAGGCGGTACTCCTGGCAGGAGCGCATCAGCTCCTCATGCCGGCCGGCGCCGATGACGACCCCGTCGGAAAGCACCAGGATCTGGTCCGCGTGGCGCAGGGCGCTGACCCGCTGAGCCACCAGCAGGGTGGTGGTGTCCCGGTAGTGCTCCCGCAGGCAGCGGCGCAAGCGCGCGTCGGTGGCGTAGTCCAGGGCGGAGGAGGCGTCGTCCAAAATCAGGATCTCCGGGTCCCCCGCCAGGGCCCGGGCGATCAACAGCCGCTGCTTTTGCCCGCCGGAGAGGTTGTTGCCCCGGACCATGACCTCGGAGTCCATGCCGGACTCCTTTGCCCGGATAAATTCCATGGCCTGGGCGTCCTCCGCCGCCCGGGTCAGGGCCTCCTCCGGCAGGTCCCGGAAAAACCGGATGTTCCCGGCGACGGTGCCCTCGGTGACAAAGTCGTTCTGGAAGGCCACGCCGAACTTCTGCCGCAGCTTTTCATAGGGAATGGTGCGGATATCCTGGCCGTCGATGAGAATTTCCCCGGAATCCGGGTCGTACTGCCGCAGCAGCAGGGCCAGGATGGTGGATTTGCCGGAGCCGGTAGGGCCCAAAATGCCCAGGGTCTGGCCCCGCTCCAGGCGGAAGGACAGATGGGATACGTTCTCCCCCACCCCGGTGTAGGAAAAGCACACGTCCCGGAACTCGATGTGGGCAGGCGCCCCTTCCGGCTCCGCCGGGGGGAAGGTCGTCAGATCCTCGGGCTCAGCCAGGACCTGTGCCACCCGCTTGGCGCTGGCCTCCCCCTTGGACCACATGACGAAGATCCGGGTGATGCCCAGCATGGCGTTGAGGATCATGGTGAAGTACTGCAAAAAGGCCACCACTACCCCGGAAAGGCAGGCGCCGCTGTGGACCCGGAAGGCCCCCACCACCACCACCAGGGTCAGGCCCAGATTCAGGGTCAGGGAGGCGGTGGGGTTGGTGATGGCGGTGATGATTCCCGCCTTCTGATCCACGGCGGCCAGCTCTTCATTCACGCCGTGGAACCGCTCTTTTTCGTACTCGGTCTTGCTCAGAGCCTTGATGACCCGGATGCCGGTGATGTTCTCCTGCACCACCCGCACCACGCTGTCCAGCACCGACTGCTGCCGGGTATAGAGGGGCACGCTGGTCTTGGTGACGAAATATACCGTCACGGCGATGATGGGCAGCAGGCTCAGCAGCACCAGGGCCAGGGGGGCGTCCATCCGCATGGTCATGATGACCCCGCCCACCAGCAAAATGGGGGCACGGACGCCGATCCGCTGGAACCGGGCCAGGAGCTGGTTGATGTTATAGGTGTCGCTGGTCAGGCGGCTCTCGGCGGAGGGCACGGTGAGCCGGTCCATCTGCCGGGCCGACAGGGTCTCAAGCCGCCAGAACAGGTCGTGGCGAATGGCCCGGGTGATCCGGCCGGAGCTGACGGCGCTCATCCGGTTGGCTAAAATATTGCCCCCCAGGCAGGCCGCCGCGCACAAAAGCATCAGCCCGCCATAGATATATATTTGAGACAGCTCCCCGGCGGGGACCTTCTCGTCCAGAATGACCTCCATCAGATCGGGGATGAACAGCTCCATCCCCGTGGCCAGGAGCTTGATGGCCATGGTCAGAAAAATATACCACCAGTGGGGCCGCAGGTATCGTTCCAGTTGAACCAAATCAGTGCGCCTCCATCCAGGCGACGGCCTTGGCCTTCATCTTTTCCAGAAAGGTGGCCAGCAGCTCCTTCTCCTCCTCGGAAAAGTCCGCCGTGAGGCAGCTCTCCCAGGCGTCCATGACGCTCAGGATCTGGGGCAGCAGGGCCAGGGTCTTTTCCGTGGGGTACAGCCGCATCACCCGCTTGTCCGCCTGGCAGGGGATCCGATCGATCAGCCCCAGCTCCTCCAGGCACACCGCCTGGCGGGCCACGTTGCTCTTATTGATGCAGATCCGCTGGGCCAGCCGGTCCTGGGAGATCCCCGGCTCGGCGCAGATCTCCGTCAGATAGCTGGCGTGGCAGGATTTCAGCCCCAGGGGGGCCAGGGACTCCGCCCGGTACTGGGCGCCGCAGCGGTTGATCTCCGTGATGTCCCGAATCAGTTCCGACATAGTGATACCTCCAATGACAGTTGCGATTGCAACAATTCTAACACGGAAAGTCTCAAATGTAAAGGATTATTTTCTGTTTTTTTGGAAGCGCGCCGTTTTTTGGCAGTTGCGAAAAGGCGAAAAATATGGTATTCTAAAGGTGACGGGAGTCGAACCCACGCCGCTTTGCGGGGGCTCTTTTCGGCGCTTTTCCCCTTATCGTCGTCGCCTTGCGACAGCAAGGCTTCCTCCTCTGCGGGCAAAATCATCCAAAAATTGCGCCCCGCAAAGTGCTGCGCAGTTTCCGGCGAGGTAGTTTTCGTTCAGGCAAGCAAAAGACCGCAGGGAATACTGGCTATGTATTTCCAAGGGCTTTTGTGAAGACTGGGCGGAAATGACCCGCCGGAAACCGACGTGGGTTCGATTCCCGTCACCTAAATGCCAGAAACCGACGCAACGGAAGGGAGCGGAATTTTGATGAAAAAAAGAAACCTTCGGTCTTTGGTCGCCCTGCTGCTGGCCCTGGCGCTGCTGCTCACCGGCTGCTCCGGCGGGGTGGATTTTGAGGGATATTTCTCGAACCTCCTGGAAATGGTGGGATTGTCGGATGAGCCCACCTATGTGGAGGAGCCCTGGGAGCCCACCGCCTTTGCCGACATGGAATACCTCCACCCGGATCTGGACGCCTATCAGGCCACCCTGGACGCCTGCCTCACCGCCGCCCAGGGGAACCGGTTCGGGGAGCTGGTGGACGCCATTTGGGCGTACAACGACGCTTACAGTGCCTTCTACACCGCCTACGCTTTGAGCTACATCCACTACTGCGCCGACCTGACAAGCGAATACTGGGGCGACGAGTACGACTTCTGCGAGGCCAGCACCGCCACCGTGGACGCCGGGCTGGATGAGCTGTACCACGCCCTGGCGGAATGCTCCTTCCGGGAGCGGCTGGAGACCGACGAGTATTTTGGCGAGGATTTCTTCGACGACTACGAGGGGGACAGCTTCTGGGACGACACCTTCACCGCCATGATGGAACAGGAGGCCGATCTGGAGGCCCAGTACTACGATCTTTCCACCAAGGCCCTGGATGTGGAATACTACTCCGAGACGTTCTTCAACGGCTACGGCCAGGAGATGGCCCAGCTGCTGGTAGAGCTGGTGGCGCTGCGGCAGAAGATCGCCGCCTATGCCGGGTATGACAACTATCTGGATTTCGCCTACGACTATACCTACGGGCGGGACTATACCCCCGAGGACGCCGACGTTCTCATGACGGACATTCAAAACAATCTGGTGGATCTGTATCGGATCGTGGACGACTCCGACGTCTGGACACTGGGCTATGGCAGCTGCTCCGCGGAGCAGACCCGTACCTATGTGGAGCAGACCGCCAACGCCGTGGGCGGCGTGGTGCAGGAGGCCTTCGAGTCCATGAACGAGCTGGGCCTGTGCGACATCATCTACAATCAGAAGAAGTACGACTCCTCCTTTGAGATCTTCCTTTCCGACTATGCCGAGCCCTTCGTGTTCCTGAATCCCACGGGGATGCTGGGGGACCAGCTGACCTTTGCCCATGAGTTTGGCCACTTCTGCAACGACTATGCCAGCGACGGTAGCTCCGTAGGCATTGACGTGGCGGAGATCTTCTCTCAGGGCCTGGAATATCTGAGCCTCTGCGTGGGCACGGGCGACGCCGATCTGGAGCAGTATAAGCTGGCGGACGGCCTGGCCACCACCGTGGAACAGGCGGCCTACGCCGATTTCGAGCATCGGATCTACCGGCTGTCCCCGGAGGAGCTGACCCTGGAAAACATCCAGGCGATCTATGCCCAGGTGTTCGAGGATTACGGCATCGGCTCCTGGCGGGATCCCCGGGACTTTGTGTACATCACCCACTTCTTCACCAGCCCGCTGTACATCATCAGCTATGTGGTAAGCAACGACGCCGCCTTCCAGCTCTATCAGCAGGAGAAGGAGGCCTCCGGCGAGGGTCTGAAGCTGTATGTAGACAGCCTGGACACCGAGCAGACCACCTTCCTGGCCTTTATCAACGAGTCGGGGCTGGAAAGCCCCTTCACCGCCGGGCACATGGAGGCCGTCCGGGAGATCCTCAGCGGCATTTTCGCCTGACATTCCCGGCGGAATCTCGCTGAAAACCAAAAAAGCCCGGCCGGAAAACAGGAACGGACCTGTTTTCCGGTCGGTTTTTGTCTCCGGGCAGCGATTTTCCGGAGATTTAGAGAATGGCGATGGCCGCCGCGTCGGCGGGGGCCTGCATGGTGACAGTTGCCGCCGCCGGGCCGGTGAGCAGCACCACCCGGTCCCCGGGCTTGGCCCCCACCAGATCCGCCGCCGCGATCCGCTCCGCCCCCGCCTCCACCAGCACCAGGGCCACGCCCTGCAGGGCAGGGTTCAGGCGGGCAGGCGTCAGCAACTCTTTCACCGTTCCGATTTTCATGGGCTTCCTCCTGTCTCAAATGTGGCCCGTCACCGCTTCCAGCACCCGGCGGATCATAAAGTCCTCCACCTGGATGGGGTTGCCGGCGCAGGCCGGGTCCAGCAAAATTTTCTGGACCAGCTTTTCCGAGTCCAGCCAGACCTGCCGGGGGTCGATGCCCAGCTGGGCCAGGGTGCCGGCCATGGCCAGCTCCCGCCGGAGCCGCACCAGGCCGTTTTGCAGGCTTCCGGCCCCGGGGCTCAGGCCCGCCAGCCGGGCCAGCCTGCTGTATTTCTCCCCGGCGGCGTAGGCGTTGCAGCCGATCACCGTGGGCAGCAGGACCGCGCACAGGGCCCCGTAGGGCGCGCCGTAGGTCTGCTCCAAGGTCCGGGCCATGGCCCCGCAGAGGCCCAGCCCCGCCTGGGAATGGGCCAGGGACGCCATGGCGGCGCAGACGCCCACAGCCTGGCGCATCCCCTGGAGCCCCGCGGCCGCCGCCGGCAGCCTGGCGAAGGTGGCGCTGAAGGCCTCCCCCGCCAGCAGATCGGTGAAGGGCCCGGCGTTTCGGGCCACATAGGCCTCCGC
This sequence comes from uncultured Oscillospiraceae bacterium, assembly GCA_947632695.1. Classification (GTDB taxonomy): domain Bacteria; phylum Bacillota; class Clostridia; order Oscillospirales; family Oscillospiraceae; genus Faecousia. The sequence goes on from CANRQC010000055.1 coordinate 5,412, forward strand.
CCCGTGGCACAGCACGGCAAAGCCCCCCTCCGCCACCTTCCTGGCGGTCTGGGGCAGCAGCATTCCGGGATCCAGCACCGCCCAGCCGGGCCGGAGACCCGATTCCCGGAGAAAGTGCAGGGCGGTTCCATGGGTCAGCGCCGCCTGGTCCGTGACCTCCGCCCCCAGGTCCGCCGTGGTGGGAATGGCCGCCAGGGGGGCGGCGGAGCCGGAAAACCAGGTCATGGCCTTCCCGCACTGGATCGCCTGGCCGTCTCCCATCACCAGGATCAGGTCCGGACGGTATCGGCGGATGGCCGCCGCCCCCTCCGCCGCCAGGTTCAGCGTGGGCGCTCCCAGCCGGAAGGCCTCCGTCTCCCGGGCCCCGCAGGCGGACAGGGCCTGCTGGGCCAGTCCGCCCTGGGTCTCCTCCTCCCGGCACGCCAAAAACACCCGCTTGGCCCCCAGCTGTCCCAGCTCCGACGCGCCGCCGGCGCCGGTCACGATCCGGGTACCGCAAAAAAACACCGCCACCGTCTCACCGCCTCTTGCAGCTAGTATGACCGGGGGGCAAAAAAAGATGTATGGAAAATCTCACCGTCCAAAATATGAAATACGTCTTGGAAACGGGAAACAAATGTGCTATAATAGAAGCGTTGTGAGTCGGCTATTATACTTTAGAAAAAACACGGCGAAGGAGGCCCTCCATGCGGATACTGGGCATCGACCCGGGCTACGGGATCACCGGCTTTGCCCTGCTGGAGGCCCAGCGGGGCGGGTGCCAACTGCTCCACTGCGGCGCCATCACCACCCCGCCGGGGGCGGATTTTTCCGCCCGGCTGGAAATGATCTATGAGGATACGCGCCAGCTGTTGACCATGGCCAAGCCCCAGGTGGTGGCCATGGAGGAGCTGTTTTTCGGCCAGAACGTCACCACCGGCATCGGCGTGGCCCAGAGCCGGGGGGTGATCCTGCTGGCCATTCGCCAGGCCGGGCTGCAGGTCTACTCCTACAAGCCCGCCCAGGTCAAGCAGGCGGTGGTGGGCTACGGCAACGCCACCAAGCACCAGGTTCAGGACATGACCCGGCGGATCCTCCGTCTGGAGAAGCTGCCCAAGCCCGACGACGCCGCCGACGCCATTGCCATCGCCCTATGTCACGCCCGGTCCAGCACCTCCCTGCTGGCCAGGGCTCAGGAAAGGTAGGAGGAAACGATGCTTTACTATGTCTCCGGGCCGGTGACGGTCCTGGAACCGGGTCTGGCCGTGGTGGACTGCGGCGGCGTGGGCTACGGCTGCCGGATCACCGCCTATACCGCCGCCCAACTGAAACTGAACCAGTCCGCCCGGCTGTATATCAGCGAGTCCATCCGGGAGGACGCCTATGATCTGTTCGGCTTCTCCACCCGGGAGGAGCAGCGCTGCTATGAGCTGCTCACCGGTGTCAACGGGGTGGGCCCCCGGGTCGCCATGGCCATCCTCTCCGCCGGCGGGCCGCAGAATTTTACCCTGGCCGTGATGACCGGCAACGAAAAGCTCCTCACCGCCGCCCCCGGGGTGGGGAAAAAGCTGGCCCAGCGGATCATTTTGGAGCTGAAGGACAAGCTGGGCGGCAGTGACGCCGGCCTGGACTTTTCCGGGCCCGCGCCCGCCGCCCCCGTCGCCGGGAACCATGCCGCCCTGGCGGCGGCAGCCCTCCAGGAGCTGGGGTACTCCGCCGCGGAGGCCCAGTCCGCCCTCCGGGGGGTGGATCCTCAGGCCAGCACCGAGGACATGGTGCGCTACGCCCTCCGGGCAATGGTCACTGTCAGCGGCCGCTGAAAGGCGGCGTGCCGCCGCTGTCAAAGCGTGCGCCAGTCTGGCGGTAATCGTTTTATCTGCTGGGCCCGCTCGGTATCGCTTTTGCCGAAAAAGTAGGTAGGAAGGAGAAATCCTGCCCCATGCACATAAAATGATCGATTTTCTTCTTTTTAAGGAGGCCCTATGAGTCTGGAATTTTCTCAGGATCTGTCCACCCCTCTGGTTTCCCCCACCTTCGCGCCCCAGGACGCGGGAGAGGTGGGTCTGCGGCCCCGTCTGCTTCGGGACTACACCGGGCAGGAGAAGGCCAAGGAAAACCTGTCCGTCTACATCGAGGCTGCCCGCCGGCGGAACGAGCCCCTGGACCACACCCTGCTCTACGGGCCTCCCGGCCTGGGCAAGACCACCCTGGCGGGGATCATCGCCAACGAGATGGGGGTGGGCATCCGCATCACCTCCGGCCCGGCCATTGAAAAGCCTGGGGACCTGGTGGCTCTGCTGACCAACCTGAGTCCGGGGGACGTGCTGTTTATCGACGAGATCCACCGGCTCAACCGGGTGTCGGAGGAGATTCTATACCCCGCCATGGAGGATTTCGCCATCGACATCATCGTGGGCAAGGGGCCCTCCGCCAACTCCCTCCACCTGGACCTGCCCAAATTTACCCTGGTGGGCGCCACCACCCGGGCCGGCCAGCTGACCGCCCCCCTCCGGGACCGGTTCGGGGTCAGCCTGCGGCTGGAGCTGTACACCCCGGATGAGCTGATGAAAATTGTCACCCGTTCCGCCGCCATTTTGGGCATGGACATCGACCCCCAGGGCGCCCGGGAGATCGCCTCCCGGAGCCGGGGCACCCCCCGGATCGCCAACCGATTCCTCCGACGGGTCCGGGACTTTGCCCAGGTCAAGGGCAACGGCACCATCACCCGGGAGGCCGCGGATCTGGCGCTGAAGCAGATGGAAGTAGACCAGCTGGGCCTGGACGCCATCGACCGAAGGATGCTCACCGCCATCATCCAGAATTACGGCGGCGGGCCGGTGGGCCTGGAGACCCTGGCCGCCACCATCGGGGAGGAGGCGGTGACCCTGGAGGACATCTACGAGCCCTATTTGATGCAGCTGGGCTTCCTCACCCGCACCCCCCGGGGCCGCTGCGCCACGCCCGCCGCCTACGATCACCTCCACATTCCCTTCGAGGGCCAGACTCAATTTTCAATTTAACTGGAATTTTGCATAAATCCGGAAATTTTTAGAGTTTTATTTTATATTCTATTGACAAATTTAAAAAACACGTTTATAATAACAATTGCGGTGTAGATTGCCGCGAATCAAACCCTGCGTATCTCCTGTTTTTCCGGGTTCACGGGGCACAACATCCGAAGAGAGGTAAAATCAATGTACGAAGACAAAACGTTAGTATGCAAAGAGTGCGGCAAGGAATTCGTTTTCACTGCCGGCGAGCAGGAATTCTACGCGGAGCGCGGCTTCCAGAATGAGCCCCAGCGCTGCAAGGCCTGCCGTGACGCCCGCAAGAACAGCGCCCGTGGTCCCCGTGAGTTCTTCACCGCGACCTGTGCCCGCTGCGGCGGAGAGGCGAAAGTCCCCTTCCAGCCCCGTTCCGACCGGCCCGTATATTGCAGCGAGTGCTTCGCGCAGATGCGTGCCCAGCAAGGCTGATTTATAAAATTCCGGCTCCCACAGGGGAGCCGGTTTTCGTATGCGGAGGTCACCCGCATATGAAAAGGGCAGGCGTTCATTCGCCTGCCCTTTTTGTGTGAGATCCTATTTACTCCAGCTCGAACGCGCCGGTGTAGAGCTGGTAGTAGGTGCCCTTCTGGGCGATCAGCTCCTCGTGAGAGCCCCGCTCGATGATCCGGCCATGGTCCAAAACCATGATGCAGTCGGAGTTCATGACCGTGGACAGCCGGTGGGCGATGACGAAGGTGGTCCGGCCCTGCATCAGTGCGTCCATGCCCTTCTGCACCAGGGCCTCGGTCCGGGTATCGATGGAGGAGGTGGCCTCGTCCAGGATCATCACCGGCGGGTCCGCCACCGCCGCCCGGGCAATGGCGATCAGCTGCCGCTGGCCCTGGCTCAAGCGGGCCGCGTTGCCGGTGAGCATGGTGTTATAGCCCTCGGGCAGGCGGGTGATGAAGTCGTGGGCATTGGCCAGCTTGGCCGCCCGGATGCAGTCCTCGTCGCTGGCCTGGAGGTTGCCGTAGCGGATGTTGTCCATCACCGTGCCGGTGAACAGATTGGTGTCCTGAAGCACGATGCCCAGGCTCCGGCGGAGGTCCGGCTTGCGGATCTTGTTGATGTTGATGCCGTCGTAGCGGATCTTGCCGTCGGCAATGTCGTAGAACCGGTTGATGAGGTTGGTGATGGTGGTCTTCCCCGCGCCGGTGGCCCCCACGAAGGCCACCTTCTGGCCCGGGTTGGCGTAGAGGGTCACGTCGTGAAGCACCGTCTTGTCCGGGACGTAGCCAAAGTCCACGTTGTACATGGTGATGTCGCCCCGGAGGGGAACGTAGGTCACGGTGCCGTCGGCCTGATGGGGATGCTTCCAGGCCCACTGGCCCGTCCGCTCCGGGCACTCGGTCACGGTCCCGTCGGAGGCGACCCGGGCGTTGACCAGGGTGACGTAGCCGTGGTCCTCCTCGCTGGGCTCATCCATCAGCTCAAAGACCCGCTCCGCGCCGGCCAAGGCCATGACGATGGCGTTGATCTGGTTGCTCACCTGGCCGATGGGCATATTGAAGGACCGGGACATGAGCAGAAAGCTGGCAAGGGCGGCGGGGGTCAGCACGCTCTGGTTCGACGTCACGGCGATAATGCCGCCGGCGATGGCCAGAATGGCGTATTGGATGTAGCCCAGGTTGTTGTTGATGGGGCCCATCATATTGGAGTAGGCCCCGGCCTTGAAGGCGTTGGAGCGGAGGTCGTCGTTGAGCTGATCGAACTCCTTTTTCGTCACGTCCTCGTGGCAGAAGACCTTGACCACCTTCTGGCCGTTGATCATCTCCTCCACGTAGCCGTTCACCGCGCCCAGGGACTTCTGCTGGTTCAGGAAGAACCGGGCGGACTTGCCGGCGATAAACCTGGTGATGTAGAAGATCCCGATCACCGACAATATGACCAGCAGCGTCAGCAGCGGCGAGGTAAAGAGCATGGTCAGGAACACCACCACGATGGTGGTCACGGAGGAAATGCACTGGGGAATGGACTGGGAGATCATCTGCCGCAGGGTGTCGATATCGTTGGTGTAGCGGCTCATGATGTCGCCCACGGTGTGGGTGTCGAAATAGCGGATGGGCAGGGTCTGCATATGGATGAACAGCTCATCCCGGATCTTCTTTTGGGTCCCCTGGCTCACCCGGATCATCAGGAAGTTGGACAGGAAGGACCCCACCATGCCCACCAGGTACACGCAGGCCATGCCCACCAGGAACCGGATCAGGGGGCCATAGTCCGGGGCCGCCTGGCCCAGAAGGGGGGTAACATAGTCGTCCACCAGATACTCCAGGGACTTGTTGCTGGCCACCTGGGCCAGGGTGGTCAGCAGGATGCACACGCATACCACGATGATGGTGCCGAGGTACGGCTTCATATACCGGAACAGCCGGGCAAGGGTCTGCATGGGGTTCTTGGCCATGCGGCCGTCGCCGCGGAATTTGACAGGAGGCATCGTTACTTCCCTCCTTTCGTCTGGGACTGGTAGACCTCCTGGTAAATGGGAGAAGTCTCCAGCAGCTCCTCATGCTTGCCGGCGGCGGCGATCTTGCCGCCGTCCAGCACCAGGATCAGGTCCGCGTCCTCCACGGAGGCCACCCGCTGGGCAATGATCAGCTTGGTGGTGCCGGGGATCTCCTCCCGGAAGGCCTTGCGGATCATGGCGTCGGTGTGGGTGTCCACGGCGGAAGTGGAGTCGTCCAGAATCAGGATCTTGGGCTTTTTCAGCAGGGCCCGGGCAATGCACAGCCGCTGCTTCTGGCCGCCGGAGACGTTGGCGCCGCCCTGCTCAATGTGGGTGTCGTACTTGTCGGGGAAGGTCTGGATAAATTCGTCGGCACAGGCCAGGCGGCAGGCGTGGACCATTTCCTCATCGGTGGCGTCGGGGTTGCCCCAGCGGAGATTTTCCCGAATGGTGCCGGAGAACAGCTCGTTCTTTTGCAGCACCATGGCCACCTGCTCCCGGAGGGCGCGGATGTCGTAGTCCCGCACGTCCACGCCGCCCACCTTCACCGCGCCGCCGGTGGCGTCGTAGAGCCGGGGGATCAGCTGGACCAGGGTGGACTTGGCGGAGCCGGTGCCCCCCAGAATGCCCACGGTCTGGCCCGGGGCGATGTGCAGGTCGATGTCCTCCAGGGCGTTCCGGCCGGCAGTCTTGGAATAGCGGAAGGACACGTCCTCAAAGTCGATGGACCCGTCCTTTACCTGGGTCACCGGGTTTTCCGGGTTCCGAAGCTCCGGCTCCTCCACCAGGATCTCATAGGTCCGGTGCAGAGGGGCCCGGCTCATAGTCAGGGTCACAAAGACCATGGAGAGCATCATCAGGCCGCTTAAAATCTGGGTGGTGTAGGTAAACATGGAGGTCAGGCCGCCGGTGGTCAGGCCCCCCATAGCGTCCGAGTTGCCGGAGGCCACGATGTACGTAGCGCCCAGATAGGAAATAGCGATGACGCAGGTGTAGACGCACAGCTGCATCAGGGGATTGGAGAAGGCCATGATCCCCTCGGCCTTGCAGAAATCGTCGTAGATCTTCTGGGAGATGGTGGTGAACTTTTCCGTCTCCCGCTCCTCCCGGACGAAGGACTTGACCACCCGAATGCCGTGGAGATTCTCCTGGATCACGTTGTTCAGCTTGTCGTAGGTCTTGAACACCCGCTCGAAGATGCTATGGACCAGGGTCACAAACACGAACATCCCCACCGCCAGCAGCGGCAGCACCACCACATACACCACGCACAGCCTGGGGCTGATCCGGTAGGCCATAATGCTGGCCAAAATCAGCATCATGGGGCAGCGGATGGCCATGCGGATGGACATTTGGAAGGTCATCTGCAAATTGGCCACGTCGGTGGTCAGCCGGGTGACGATGCTGGAGCTGGAAAATTTGTCGATATTGGCAAAGTCGAAGGTCTGCACCTTATAATACATATCGTGGCGCAGATTCCGGGCGAAGCCCGTGCCGGCGTAGGACGCCAAAATGGCGGACAGCCCGCCGAAGCACAGCGAACACACCGCGCACAGGGCCAGCAGCCCACCCTGCCGTGCCACAAAGCCAATGTCCCCCACATCGATGCCCTTGTCGATCAGGTCCTTCATCAGCGTGGGGATCAGCACCTCCATGGCCACCTCCCCGATCATGCACACGGGACTCATCAGGGCGGCCAGGGCGTATTCCCGGATACACCGGGCCAGTCGTTTGATCATCGCGTTACGATTCCTCCTTCATTACTTGGCTGCCCATGTTGGCGATGGCCCGGTCCAGCAGCGCCACAAACTGCTGCTGCTCCTCCAGGGTAAAGTCCTGGATCATCCTCTCCTCGATGCCGGCGATGCGCTCCAGCATATGGGCATGGACGGCGGCGGCCTTCTCCGTCAGGTAGACCCGCTTGCAGCGGCGGTCGCTTTCGTCGGGCTTAAACTCCAGGAAGCCCTTCTTCTCCAGCCGGGACAAAATTCCGGCGGTGCAGGCGTGGCTCAGATGGAACGCCTCCTCGATATCCCGGGGGCATTTGGCATCCTGCTGCCGGCTTAAGTATCCCAGCACCACCCCCTGGGAGGCGGTGAGCTCCATTTGGGACAGGGCCTCGCTCATCATCTGGTCCGTGGCCCAGTGGAGGGCCCGGATCCTAGGGATCTTTCGTTTCAAAAAACTACCACCTTCTACTTATGTCGCATGGGACACATTTTAACACAGCCCTCCGGAAAATGCAA